>CALXVK010000015.1 GCA_944391975.1 uncultured Clostridia bacterium | reverse complement strand
TAAAAGGTTCATATAATCAAAAACCATTTAGAAAAGTAATAATGCAGACATTTGGAGCAAATGTTGTGGCAAGTCCAAGTAATACTACAAATAGTGGTAGAAAAATATTAGAAAAAGATCCAAATACTACAGGAAGTTTAGGTTGCGCTATTTCAGAAGCAGTAGAAAAAGCTGTAACAACTGATGGATATAAATATGTTTTGGGTTCTGTTTTAAACCAAGTATTATTACATCAATCTATAATAGGATTAGAGACAAAGAAGGCTATGGATATTTTAGAGGAATATCCAGATATAATAATTGGATGTGCAGGTGGAGGTTCAAATTTAGGTGGTCTTATTGCTCCATATATGCAAGATAAATTAACTGGTAAATCAAATCCTAGAATTATAGCTGTTGAGCCAAAATCTTGTCCTTCTCTTACAAGAGGAAAATATGCATATGATTTTTGTGATACAGGAAAAATGACACCATTAGCTAAAATGTATACTCTTGGATGTGAATTTATACCTTCTGCTAATCATGCTGGAGGCTTAAGATATCATGGAATGTCACCAATCATATCTAAATTATATCATGATGGCTATATGGAAGCAGTAGCTGTTGAACAAACAGAAGTATTTAAATCAGCTATTATGTTTGCACAAAAAGAAACAATATTACCAGCTCCGGAATCTTCACATGCAATAAAAGTTGCTATAGATGAAGCTATTAAATGTAAAGAAACAGGTGAAAGTAAAACAATTTTATTTGGGTTAACTGGAACTGGATATTTTGATATGACAGCATATGGTTCATATATAGAAAAAACAATGTCAGATTATATACCTTCAGATAAAGAATTAAATGGATATTTTAATGAATTGCCAAAAATTTAAAAGTTATTGATTAATATTTAATGGGTGTGTTTAATTTTTAGAATACACCCATTAAAATTTTTTTAAAGTTTTGATTTTATGGTATTTTTAAAGAATGAAAAAACTTTCAAGCTTTTTGAAAGAGTCCCTAAAAGCTTGTTTTTTAAAGTAGAAAATTGTAAAATTAGGTTGAAAAAAAGGAACAATAATGATATACTTCTGACCATGGTAGAAGAAAATAATAGAAAAAAAATATTGCATATTGTAGAGGCCTTTGCTGGTGGAATTTTTTCGATTCTTGTAGATTTAGTAAATTCTACATGTAATGAATTTGATATTGTTATTGCATATTCTAAAAGAGTGCAAACACCAGAAAATTTTAAAAGTTATTTTGCCTCAAATGTTAAGTTTATAGAAGTGGAAAATTTTACAAGAAATATTAGCCTAAAAAAAGATTTAAAAGCTTTTTTTGAGATTAGAAAAATTATAAAAGAAGAAAAACCAGATATAATACATCTTCATTCTTCTAAGGCAGGATTTTTGGGTAGATTTGCGGCAAATGGAAATAAGATTAAGATTTTATATAATCCTCATGGTTTTTCTTTTTTAATGCAAGATAGTTCTAAATTAAAAAGAAAGATATATTGGCTAATAGAAAAAATAGGAGCATTTAGAAAATGTACTATAGTTGGATGTTCTCAAGGAGAATATGAAGAAGCTCTAAAATTAAGTAAAAACGCAATATGTATTAATAATGGATTAAATGTAGATAAATTGCAAAATGAAACTAAAAATTTTAAAACAAGAGATATAGATTTTGATAATTTAAAAATTTGTACTAGTGGAAGAATTGGTTATCAGAAAAATCCAAAATTATTTAATAAAATTGCAGAAAGTTTTCCAGAGTTTAAATTTACATGGATAGGTGATGGAGATTTAAAGAATAAATTAACTAGTAAAAATATCACTATTACAGGATGGAAAACAAGAGCAGAAGTGCTAGAGCTTGTAAATGAGAATGATATTTTTATTTTAACATCTCTATGGGAAGGTTTACCTGTTTCTTTGTTAGAAGCTATGTATTTAGGAAAAGTTTGTATAGTTACAGATTGTATTGGAAATAGAGATGTAATTAAAAACGGAGAAAATGGATTTATAATAGATGAAGAAAATTACAAAGAAATTATTAATAGTTTAAATAATAATATTTGTCAAGAAGTTTCAAAAGCAGCCAAGCAGGACATATTAAATAAATTTAATTTAGAAAAAATGACAGAAGAGTATAGGAGAGAGTATTATGGCTAAAAAAGTTGGAATAGTTTCATGTTATTTTAAAGATAATTATGGAAGTATGCTTCAAGCATATGCAACAAAAAAAATATTAGACAATAACAATATTCCTAATGAAACAATAAATATTAATAATAATATAGATTTTAAAAAAGGAAAAAGAAAATATTATATTTCTCAAATATTTAATTTCAATTTTATAAAATCTAAATTTGGAATGATAAAATTAAAATTAGATAAAAAAATTGTAAAAGGTTTAGAAAAAAATATAAGTATAAGAAATAATAAATACAAAGAGTTTAGAAGAGAGTTTAATTTATCAAAAAATGTAAGTACATATTCTGAACTTCATAAAATGGCAAAAGAAAAATACACAGATATTTTAGTTGGTTCAGATCAATTATGGTTACCTGTAAATGTAGTAGCAGATTATTATACATTAAATTGGGTACCAGATAATATTAATAAAATTTCATATGCAACTTCTTTTGGTGTATCAACTATTCCGGAAGAGTATAATGAAAAATATAAACTTTTTCTAAGAAGATTTGATCATTTATCTATAAGAGAAGATAGTGGGGTAAAATTAGCTAAAGAAATAGCAGGCGTTAATGCAAAATTAGTTTGTGATCCAACTTTACTATTAACAAAAGAAGAATGGGAAAAAGAAGCTTCAAAAGAAAGAAAATATGATGAAAAATATATTTTATGTTATTTTTTAGGAAGTAATATTGAGCATAGAAAATTTGCTGAAAGGTTAAAACAAAAAACTGGATGTAAAATAGTTTCATTAAATCATGCTGATGAATATGTCAAATATTCAGATGAGTTTTGTGATTATGCTCCATTTGATATTGGACCAAGAGAATGGATAAGTTTAGTGAAAAATGCAGAATATGTTTTAACAGATTCATTTCATGGAACAGTATTTTCACTTATATTTAATAAAAAATTTTATTGTTTTAGAAGATATAGTTCTAATGCAACAGGCTCTACAAATTCTAGATTAGATTCTATTCTAAAAATAGCTGAAGTAAATAGTGAAAGAATTCTTACAGGATTAGAGAAGGTTGAAGATGTTTTAAAATTGGATATAGATTTTGAAAAAGTAAATCAAAATTTAGATAAATTTAGAAAAGATTCTAAAAAATGGTTATTAAATGCTATATCTTATAAACCAGAGAAAGAAAAATATATTAAGATAACAGATAAAGATTCATGCACAGGATGTACAGCATGTAAAAGCATTTGCCCAAAAGATGCAATTGAAATGATTAAAGATGAAGAGGGCTTTTTATATCCTAAAGTAGATACAAGAAAATGTATTGAATGTGGAAAATGCAAAAAGGTTTGTCCTGTTCTAGATAAAAAGAAAAGAGAAGAGTTTAAGCAAAAAGGATATATTTTTCAATATAAAGATAATGATATTAGAAAACAAAGTACATCAGGAGGAGCTTTTACAGCTATAGCTGATTATGTAATAGAAAATAAAGGCGTAGTTTTTGGAGCTTGTTTTGATGAAAAATTTAAGGTAATACATCAAAAAGCAGAAACTAAAGAAGAACTAGAAAAATTTAGAAATAGTAAATATGTACAGAGTGATTTAAATGATACATTTAAAGAAGTAAAGAAATTATTAGATAAGAATACTTTAGTATGTTATAGTGGAACTGCATGCCAAATTGAAGGATTACTAGCATATTTAGGTAAAAATTATGATAATTTGATAACAGTTGATGTTATATGTAGAGCTGTTCCATCTCCATTATTATGGGAAAAATATATAGAATTAAGAAATAAAGAGAATAAAGCAAAAAAAATATATTTTAGAGAAAAATTATATGGGTACAAATATTCAAATTTAACAATGCGTAATGAGAAAAATTTATTTTATCATAATGGAGTTGATACAGATCCATATTTAAGAGCTTTTTTCTCTAATATAGCATGTAGACCATCTTGTTATAGTTGTGAATTCAAACAGCAGCTTCATAAAGCAGATTTTACAATTTGGGATTGCTTTGATGTTAGTAAATATGATGATTCTTTTGATGATGATTTAGGAACAACAAGAATATTACTAAATAGTGAAAAAGCAATTAAAGTATTTGATGAAATAAAAGAAAAACATGATACAAAAGAAGTTGATGTTGATTTTTTAGTATCTAATTTTCATCAAATGTTTAATTCAATAAAATATAATTCAAAGAGAAAAGAATTTTTTGATGATTTAAATAACGAAGAATTTGATTCTGTAATAAGCAAATATTTTCCTAATACAATAAAATGTAAATTAGAAAAATATATAAGAATTACATTAATAAAAATAGGCTTATATAAACCTATAATTAAGTTAGGAAAAAAGATAAGAAAAAGAACATAACAAAAGCAAAACATAGGAAGGAATAACCGAAATGAAAATAGCAGGAAGAGATATTTCCAAAATAGAAATAGATAAAAAAATTATATATTTTTTATTTCCTTTTTTAATTATAATTGCAAAAATTATAAGATATACAATTATGAAAAATGTTTTAGTAGATACAGGAATAGGACATGAATTTTTAAATTCAATTATTGAGGAGAAAACATTTTTTGGACTTGATGGAAGCCAAAATACAATAGCATTATTTACTTTAATAAATAAGATTTTTAATTTTTCAACTTATATTGAATTTGAAATTTTGATAACTGTTATTTTTAATTTGATTTTATTTTTTATTATTTATAGATTAAATAGTAAATTAAATATTGTTCAAATAATATTTATTCTTTTATCAATAGGAGTTTTAAATATTTTTGATTTTTGTTTGGCTAAAGAGCCTGTTCAAATGTTATATTTTATAGCTTTATATTTGATTATAATAAATAAAAGAATTTCTACAATTTTAAAAAGTATTTTTATTATTTTAATTTTTCTATTAATAGCTATTACATTACGAAAATATTATATTTTAATGGCATTTTTGTTTTTTGTAATTTTTGGTAGTTATTTATTATTAAAAAAAATTAATATAGAAGAATATAGATTTACAATTATTACATTATGTATAATAATTTCTATAATGTTTTTATTAATTTTAAGCAGTTTATTTATGCCAAACCAATACGAAGAACTTGTGAGAGTTAGAACAACTATAAGTAACGCTGTTTCTGATATACATGTTATTAGTGAAAAACAAATAAATCCTAGTATGATGGCAATATTTGTGGATTATATACTTGTATTTATTAGATTAATGATTCCAATAGAACTATTGCCTTTAGGAATAAAATATTTACCATATGTTGTATACCAATTATTGATTACATATATATTAATTAAATCACTAAAAAACGTAAATCGAAATAATGAAAATAAAAATTTAGCAATTTTTGCATATATAGCATTTGTTATAGGATCTGCTATGTTTGAGCCAGACTTTGGTTCATGGATAAGGCATGAAGCAGTATTTTGTCCAATATTATTTATTATTTGTGATGCAAAAAATATAGAAAGCAAAATAAGTGAAAAAACAAAAAAGAAAGAAGAATAGAATATGGTTAAAGTTTTATATTTTGTTGATAGAATGCTAAAAGGTGGTATACAATCTTTAGTAATTGAAATAGTAAAAAATATAAATAAAGAAAAAGTACAGATTGATTTTTTATTACTAGATGATGGGAAAGAGTATGAACTAGAAAATACGTTAAAAGATTTAGGATGCAAAATTTATAAATTAAATGGAATTTGGATTAATACTCCTTTAGATTTTTTAAAATATAAAAAAGCTTTAGATAAATTCTTTAAAGTACATAATGATTATGATGTTGTACATATGCATTCTTCAAGTAAAAATTATATGGTATTAAAAAAAGCAAAAAAATACGGAATACCAGTTAGAATAGCTCATTCACACAATATAGATTTTCAAACAAAAAATCCGATAAAAAAATTTATTGGAAACATATTAAAAATATATTTAAAAAAATATTCTACAGATTATTTTGCATGTTCCAAAATTGCTGGAGAATGGCTTTTTGGAAAAAAAATTGTAAATTCTGATAAATTTCATGTAATACATAATGCAATAGATTATGATAAATTTAAATTTAGTGAAGAAAAAAGAAATGAAATAAGAAAAAAATTTGACATTAAAGATGATGAATTAGTCATAGGACATGTAGGAAGATTCTCAGAGCAAAAAAATCATGAATTTTTAATAGATATTTTTAATGAAATTTATAAGAAAAATAATAATTATAAACTTTTATTAATTGGAACTGGTGATAAAGAAGCGTTAATAAAAGAAAAAGTTAAAAATTTAAATTTAGAAAAAAGAGTAATTTTCCTAGGATTTAAAGAAGAGGTTTCAGATTATTATAATGCAATGGATTTATTTGTATTTCCATCTAAATTTGAAGGTTTAGGTATAACTTTGATAGAAGCTCAAGCAAATGGTTTGACATGTTTTACATCAAAAGATGTTGTACCAGCAGAAGTAAAGCTATCTAGTAATTTATATTTTATTGAGCTAAGTAAAACTGCAGAGGAATGGGCAGAAGAAGTTTTAGGAAAATATATATCTAGAATAAATACATTTGAAGATTTTAAGAATAATAAATATTTTATTGAGGATACAGTTAAATTATTGGAAGATTTTTATTGCAGAATATAAAAATATGATGATAAGATTAATTATTTAAAATTAAATAATTATAGTTGAAGGAAAAAATTAGATGAAAAAAATAAAGATTTTATTAATAGGTTTATCTCCAAATATGGGAGGAATTGAAACATATATTATTAATTTATATAGAAATATAGATAAGAAAAAATTTGAAATATCTTTTTTAATATTTAAAGGTGAAAAAGTATGTTTTTATGATGAATTAAAACAAGATGGTGCTATTTTTTTTGAAATAGAGAAAAGAACAAAAAATTATTTTAGATTTATTTCAGATTTAAAAAAAGTTTTTAAAGAAAATGAATTTGATTTTATACATTTTAATTTGGTGGATTTTAGTTGCTTTGAAAGAATTTTGATTGCAGAAAAGTATTCAAATGCTAAAATTATTATACATTCACATATTGCAAATAATATTGCAATGAAAAAAAAGACTAATTTTTTAAGTAAGATTGGAGAATATTTTATAAAAAAATATGAAGAAAATTATATAAAAGTTGCTTGCTCAAAACTTGCTGGTGACTATATGTTTAAAGATTTTAAAAATAAAGATTATTTAATTTTTAATAATGCTATAGATGTTTCAAAATTTAAATTTGATACAAAAATTAGAGAAGAAAAAAGAAAAGAATTAGGAATAAATAAGAATACTTTAGTAATAGGAAATATAGGAAGATTTGTAGAACAAAAAAATCATGAATTATTAATTGAAATATTTTATAGGTTAGATAAAGTTATTCCAAATTTAGAGTTAGTGTTAGTTGGCGAAGGCCCACTTAAAGCTGATATTGAAGTCAAAGTTAAAAAATATAATTTACAAAATAAAGTTAAATTTTTAGGATTAAGAAATGATGTAAATGAATTATTGCAAGTGATAGATATTTTTATGATGTTTTCTAAATATGAAGGGCTTCCTTTTGTATTAATAGAAGCACAAGCTGCGGGGCTTCCTTGTTATTTATCAAATACTATTTCTGAAGAAGTTAAATTATTAGATAATACTGTATTTTTTGATATAAATAATATAGATAAATTATTTAATAATGTTTTAATAAATTTAAATGATAATAAAAAAATAGATAGAGCTGAACAAAGCAAAGTAGTTTTAAAAAGCAAATATAATATTGAATTAGAAATAAAGAATGTTGAAAAGTTATATTTAGACAATATTAAGGGGGAAAAATATGGATAATATTGTAGTGTTTGATACTTCTCAAGGAACTCAAAATTTGGGCGATTATATAATAATGGATTCGATAAATAGAGAAATGGATTTTTTATTTAAATATAATTTTGTTACTAGATATTCAACACATACTCCTATAGCACGTTCATATCAGAATTTACATGAAGGAATGATTATAAGAGTTTTAAATAAGGCAAAATATAAATTTATTGGCGGTACTAATATTTTTAAAAATACGTTATTTAATATTAATCCTGATTGGAATATAAATATATTTAATATAAAATTTTATAAAAATAGTATATCAATAGGATGTGGTTCAGCATTAAATGCTCCTAAAATGAATTTATACACAAAATATATTTATCAAAAAATTTTGAATCCTAATATTATTCATTCAACTAGAGATGAAAGAACCAAAAATATGCTAGAAGATTTAGGTTTTAAAGCCATTAATACAGGTTGTCCAACTTTATGGGGATTAACTAAAGAACATTGTAAAAAAATATCAACAGAAAAATCTGATACTGTTGTTTTTACACTTACAGATTATTCTAAAAAAAATGATAATGATCAAAAGTTAATAGATATTTTAGTAAAAAATTATAAAAAAGTTTATTTTTGGGTTCAAGGAGCAGAAGATTTTGGGTATTATAAAACTTTTAATAATACTGAAAAAATAGAAATTGTATATCCAAATTTAAAAGATTATGCTGATATATTAGATACAGGCGTAGACTATGTTGGAACAAGATTACATGCAGGAGTATTTGCGATGCAACATTATTGTAGATCAATTATTATTGCAATAGATGAAAGAGCAAGAGATATGGATAAAACTTATAATTTACAATGTATTGATAGAGAAAATATAGAAAATGAGTTAGAGAAAAGAATTAATAGTAAATTTGAAACTAATATTACTATTGATATTAATAAAATTAAAGAATGGAAAAATCAATTTATAAATTAAAAAGAAGAGGTGAAAAAATGGTAAGTATTATAATATTAGTATACAATGCAAAAATGTTTACAGAACATACAATAAAAACTTTATCAAAAACAAAAACAAATGAAAAGTGTGAAATAATAGTTGTGGATAATGCTTCACATATGTCAACACGAAAATCATTATTAAAACTTCAGAAAAAAGGTTTGATAGATAAATTAGTTTTGTTAAAAGAAAATTTATTTTTTGCAAAAGGAAATAACATAGGTAGTCAAATATGTGATCCCAAAAGTGACTATATTTTGTTATTAAATTCTGATATAGAATTTAGAAATACAGAATGGTTGGATATTATGCTTAAAATACATAAAAGAGGAGTTACATCATATGGAATTTGTGAAACAGAACCTTATACTAGATGTGATGGGTATTGTTTTTTGATAGATAGAGATTTATATGAAAAATATAAGTTAGATGAAAAATATGAGTGGTTTTGGTCAATCACAAAGCTTCAAGCTATGGTTTTAAAAGAAGATTGTCAAGTTACAGCAATAAAGAATCATAATGATTTATTATTCCATTATGGAGGAGGGTCAGGAAAAGCTTTCAAAAAGTCAAAAGGAAATAAAATTGAAGGTGAAGAAGTAAAGAAATGGTTTGATAATAAAGGAATAAATATTGTTGATAAAATAGAATATGATCAAGATAAATTAATATGTAGAAAAAATAATCTGACAAATTTAATATTATTATGTAAAGGAAATAGCCTAAAAAAAATAATTAAACAAAAAGTAAAAAGTAAATTAAAATAGGGGGAAATAATGAGTGATACGAAAAAGAATTTTTTGTACAGTGCGTCATATCAAATTTTAGCAATTATTTTGCCATTAATTACAGCTCCATATATTTCCAGAATATTAGGAACTGAAGGTGTAGGAATTTATTCATATACATACTCAATAGTTTATTATTTTACATTATTTGCTATGTTAGGTTTAAATAATTATGGAAATAGACAAATAGCGAAAGCAAGAGATGATAAAGAAAAATTGTCTAAAACCTTTAGTAGTATATACTATATGCAATTATTTTTAAGCATTATAATTACAATTGTGTATATTTTATATGTTGTTTTTTTAGTAGATGAAAATAAGGATATAGCAACTATACAAATTTTATATTTAATTTCAACAATTTTTGATGTAAATTGGTTTTTTTGGGGATTAGAAAAATTTAAAATAACTGTAACTAGAAATACTATTATAAAATTATTAACAGTTGTAGCTATATTTACTTTTATTAAAGATAGAGGAGATTTATATTTATATGTTATTATAATGTCTTTAGGGACTTTGATTAGTCAAATGCTATTATGGCCATTTCTAAGAAAATATACACGTTTTACTAAAGTTTCAATAAAAGATATTTTACAACATTTTAAACCTTGTTTAATTTTATTTATTCCAGTTATTTCTGTAAGTTTATATAGAGTAATGGACAAAATTATGCTAGGCAATTTGACTAATATGGATCAAGTCGGATTATATGAAAATTCTGATAAAATAATAAATGTTTCCACAGCTATAATAACAGCATTAGGAACAGTTATGTTGCCTAAGATATCAAATTTAGTGGTTAAAAATGAAACAAAAGAGGAAGAAAGATATTTTGAAAGATCTATAGAAGCAACATTTTTAATTGCATCTTCTTTGATGTTTGGAATTATGGCTGTTTCTAAAACATTAATGCCTATTTTTTTAGGAGAAGAATTTAGAGCTGCTGGAGATGTTTTAAAATATTTGGCAATTACAATAATATTTGTAGCTATATCAAATATTATTAAATCTCAATATTTAATACCTCATGAAAAAGAAAAAGTATATATTAAAGCAACTATTTTAGGAGCAATAATAAATTTTATAATTAATTTTAGTTTAATTCCAAGACTTAATGCAATAGGTGCAGTAATAGGAACTATTGCATCAGAATGTATAGTTTCTATGTATCAAGCAATTTCTATAAAAAAAGATATAAAAGTTTTTCAGTATATGCTTAAAAATATAAAATATATAATATTAGGTTTAATAATGTATATATGTGTTGTTATAATTTCTAATGTTATGGGAGAAACTTTAATTTCATTAGTGACTCAAATAGCAACAGGAGTTGCTATATACGGTATTGGAGTTGTTATAATATATATGTTTAAATATAAAGAAAAGAATTTAAAAAAATTGTTTTATTTAATAAAGAAGGAAATATTTTAGATAAAAGGCATCAAGTTAATATAATTTGATGCCTTAGGTATTATAATTTTTTTAATATTTACAATTTATATTTTTCATGATAAAATAATTGCATTCAATTTTAAATTTTTGTTTCAAAAAATTATTTTTCTATAGCTATGTTCTAGCTGATTTTTCAAAATAAGATTAATTTTAAATTTTAATATTAGTTAATAAATTTAGGCAATAAAAAACATTATAAAAGAAAGAAGAAAATGATTGCATTTAAATAAATAATAAAATTATAAAAATATTTAAATTATTAACTTGATTTTTATTTAAAACTATATTACAATATAAATATATTACTTATAAGTAATATAAAATAATATATAGGAGAATAGAAAAATGTAAAATATATTAATTACCAAGGAGACAAAATGGGAGAAAACAATGAAATAATACAAATGCTTAGAGATCTAGAAGCAGATAATGTATGGTCTACAAATGATTTTTATAGAGATATTATATCGTTATTAGATAGCGGTGAAGTACAAAGAAAATTTATAGAGGTATTTTCAAAAGATATGAAAATTTCTAATATAAATGCATATAATAAATTTGAGTTATTAAATAAAAATTTAACAGAACATCAAAGAAGAATTCTTGATGGTAATTCTTTATATAGATATGAATTTAGAAGAAATAAGAAAAATATAAAATGTATATTTATACTTGAAAAAGAAGATGGAGAAAAAATATTATTGAGTGCTTTTAAAGAGGATTGGAGTAAAGAAAAAGGAAATGCTTCTTATAAAACCAATATTCCAAGAGCAATTAAAATATATAATGATTTGCCTAAAAAAAACAAAGAGGTGGTATAAATGAGTAAAATTGATAAAAAAGGATTATTTGATCCTTATAGTGTAGATATTCAAGAGTCTCCTGAGATAAGTGAAATATTAAATTATTCTGATATATTAACTGAAATTTCAAAGGCTTTAATTAATTATAGGAAAGAGAATAATTTAACTCAAAAAGATTTATCTAAAAAATTAAATATGAATCAATCTATGATTTCTAAATTGGAAAGTGGAGAGTATAATGCAACATTAAAAATGTTATTAAAAATTTCTTATATATTAGTAAAAAGTTCAAAATTGTTTATAGATATTATTGAGAATATAAGAAATAGATTAGAATATAAAGAAGAATATAAAAATATTATGAGTATTGGAAAATATAAATGTAAATTTGATTATAATTTTTCAAATGTATATTTGTTTAATGATAAAAATAGTGTTTTTGAAGCAAAAATTGTAAATAATCAAGAATATAAAATTGTATAAATATAGAATGGGAGAAAGAGTATGGAAGCTAAAATGCAAATGTTAGATAATTATATTACTAAATATGAATTTAAGATAAATAGAAAAATTACTCCAAAAGAACCCTTTACAGTTGATATAAATTTAGGATATAAAATTTTAAAACCACAAACAATTAATAATGAAATAATAGTTGGGATTGAACTTGCTGATGAACTTACTTTAAAAATAGATGATAATGAATTGGGTAAAATAAATGTAAGTATTTTTGGACTTTTTAAATTTAACCAAGAAACAAAAGAAGATGAAATTCAGAAGTTATTAAAAATAAATGGAGTTTCAATTTTATATCAACAATTAAGAGCTTATGTAAGTGCAAATACTGCTTTAAGTCAAAGTGTTCCAACAATTAATTTACCAATTTTAAATTTTGCAGATAAAAAAGAATAATATTAAAAAACTATATAACTTTGAGTTATATAGTTTTTTTAAGTTAAGTGAATATATAGTCAGTTTCAAGTAAAATAATATTTTATTTGAAAGCACGGTGTTTTAAGTTTTTCTTAAGATTTTATATTGAATTTTTATTTAAATTATGATTTAATATAAACGTATTTTAATGATATTTATTTTTAAAATGAGTAGGTGATTTAGTGAATAGAACAAAGAGAAAAATATTTGAAATCGCTATGAAGCTTTTCTCTGAAAAAGGTTATGATGCTACTAGTATCGAAGAAATTACAGCAACTGTAGGAGTGGCTAAAGGAACACTTTATTATCATTTTAATAGTAAAGAAGAAATTTTTAACTTTCTTGTTGAAGAAGGTATGAAACTTTTAAAAAATAGTATAGAGATAAAAACTTCTAAGTGTGAGACAATCAAAGAAAAGATTAAAGCAATAATTTTAATTCAAATAAAAGGAATTGTAAAATATGAAAATATGCTTTCAATAATTTTTAGTCAACTTTATGGCAATGAGCCTAAAAATAAACTTTGTCAGGATAAAGTTCAAGAATATATTGAGGTTATTGAAAAAATAATTAATGAAGGTATTCAAAAGAAAGAGATTAAAGAATGTAATTCAAAACTTATGGCATATACAATTTTTTCTTTAACTTCATCAATTATGATGTATAAAAAGCAAACTGAAAAAGAATATAGTATAACAGAATTATATAGAGAATGTGAAAAACTAATTTTTGAACATATGTAGGGGGAAAATATGGAAGATAATAGAGAACATGTACGTTGTAAAAGATTACATGATGTAAAAAAATTTGAAAATTTAAAAGAAATACTTCAAAATACAAGAAAAGAATATGGAGATGAGGTTGCATTTAAGTCTAAAACAGACACACCAGGTATTTTTAGAGAAGAAAAGTATAATGAATATTTAGATAATATTGAAGCTTTAGGAACTGCATTAATAGATATGGGACTTAAAGATAAAAAAATTGCAGTAATTTCTGAAAATAGATATGAATGGACTTTAGGATATTTAGCAACAGTTACAGGCGTTGGAATAGTTGTACCACTTGATAAATCTTTACCAGCAGTAGAAATAGAAAGTTCTATAAAACGTTCAGAAGTAGAAGCTATTTTTTATTCAAAAAAATATGATGAGATTATGAATAAAATTAAAGAACAAAGTGATACTAATTTGAAATATTTTATTTCTATGGATAAAGATAAATATGAAGATGGTATTTATTCAATAAAAGAATTAATTATAAAAGGAAAAGAATTACTAGATCAAGGAAAAAGAGAATATTTAGATGCTAAAATTGATAATGAAAAAATGTCTATAATGTTATTTACTTCTGGAACAACATCAATGTCAAAAGCTGTTATGTTATCACATAAAAATTTATGTACAAATTTGTACGATATTATGTCAACATTTGACGTGAATAAAAATGATGTTATTCTTTCATTTTTGCCACTTCATCATGTTTTTGAATGTACAGTTGGATTTTTATACCCTGTAGCAGTTGGTGCTTGTATAACTTATTGTGAAGGAATTAGACATATTGCAGAGAACTTAAAAGAGTATAAGGCAAGTGTAATGATTTCTGTTCCAGTACTTTTTGAAAATATGTATCAAAAATTATGGAAAACAATTGAAAAACAAGGAAAAACTAAAAAAGTTAAATTTGGGTTATTTATAACAAATTTGCTTATGAAATTTGGTATTGATAAAAGAAGAGAAGTATTTAAAGAAATCTTAGATTCTTTAGGTGGAAAAGTAAGACTTTTTGTAGCAGGTGCAGCAGCTTTTGACAAAGAAGCAGAAGAAGGATTTAATAAATTTGGAATTGCAACTTTTCAAGGATATGGTTTAACTGAAACATCTCCTGTTATTGCAGCTGAACATCCAACAGTTGTAAAATATGGATCAATTGGTCAGTTATTTCCAAGTGTTCAAGGAAAAATTTGGAATCCAGATAAAGATGGTGTTGGAGAACTTGTTGTAAAAGGTGATTCGGTTATGCTTGGATACTATAATAATGAAGCAGCTACAAAAGCTGCATTTGAAGATGGCTGGTTTCATACAGGTGATTTGGCTTATTTTGATAAAGATGACTATATTTTTATAACAGGTAGACAGAAAAGTGTTATTGTTTTAAAAAATGGAAAAAATATTTATCCAGAAGAAATTGAAGGTTTAATTAACAAAATAGAAGGAGTAAAAGAATCATTTGTATATGGTAAACCAGAAAACGGAGATGAAACAGACCTTAAATTAAATGCTAAAATTGTTTATGATCCAGAGATTATGAAGGAGAAATTTGGATTAGAAAAAGAAGAAGATATAAAAGAAAAACTTTGGAAAGCTGTTAAAGATGTAAATAAAGGAATTCCAACATATAAATATGTTAAAGGAATAACAATTACAACAGAAGAGTTAATAAAAACAACTACACAAAAAATAAAAAGATTTGAAGAAATAAAAAGAGTTTAATTTACATAATTTGTGAATATAACAAATGTAAATGAATTGTAAACAAAATGTAATAAAAAAATGTCGAAAAATACTTGAGGTTTCGACAAAAAACATATATAATAACGGTAGTATTTAAGAAGGTCAGTACAAAGGAGGTTAGTTTACAATGTCATTATTTTTTCGTAAATCAGGCATAGTAAACGTGAAAATGGTTATCACGGAAGAAAAAATCTTGTCAAATATAGATAAGATTCAGAAGTTAATAAATCCAAACAGTAAAAAGCAAATAGTTCAGCTAGAAGATGATTCATATTTTAAGGATTTAGTTGAGTCTGTAAAAACATATTTACTAGAATATCCTAGAAAAAAAGCTTTTCCTGCGAATGTTTATAAATCTGCATATGATTTAGTAGAATATGCAACAAATCAATTTGAAGAAAATACTAAAAAAATAGAAGAATTAATAAGAAAAAGAGAGAGAAATATTAAATTAGGTAGCGTATTAAGAGATGTTACAAAGGCTATTAAAGGTAGAGCTAGAAATTGGAAAGAAATTATAAAGAAATTACAAACTAAATACAGTAGCGATGTTGTAGAAGCTTTAACAATAATTGGAAATGGGGCTGATCCTGAATCAGAAGAATATATTGATAGCTGTAAATTACTAGATGCAAAAATAAATAATTTAGAGTCAAATTTACATATAGAAATTGATATGGAAAGGATTGAAGATAGATCTAAAGCTTTAAGTTATATAGGAATTGAAATAGCAGAAGCGTTAAAATATATACCAGCTCCTGCAGAAGAATTTATAAAAGAAGAAAAATCTGATATTAAGAGTCAAATAATAGAAGTTGAACCAAGACCAACAGAACCAGATAAAGCTAAAGAAATTATTGTTCCAGAGCCAGTTCAACAAATAACAAATGAGCAAGAAAATACAGAAAAAACTGAACAAAATGATGTATCAGAAAATTCTAAAGAAGGTGAAAATTTAGAAGATACAGAAGTAATAGGAATAGATGATGTTGATTCAGAAGAAGAAAATAGTACAGATGAAGTAGAACAAAATCAAGTAGAAGAAGCACAAGATACAGCTTATTTTGAGGAAACTAGATTTGAAGTGAAACCTTCTTTATGGCAAAGAATAAAAAATAGCAAAATAGTTAAAGCAATTTCTTATGTTTTAAAGATAAGAGTAGTTTTAGATTATCCAGCATTGCCAGAAGGAAATGGAGATAAATAATTAGAAACTTTTTAAAAGGCGAGAAGTTTAATCTTTCTTGCCTTTTTTGTGTTTTAAAGTTAAGAAAGGGGATATTATGCAGATACTTTATATAGTTACAATTATTATTTTTGCAATTGGAATTATAAGTTCAATAATAATTATGAAAATTACATATAATTCAGAATTAAGATTGAAAAAAGTATCTGAAAAAATCTCTGATGGGTATGTAATATTAAATAAAACATTAAAAATTACAAATTATAATAAAACTTTTCTTAAATTTACAGGTTTAAAAGAAGTTGATGTTAAAAGAAAAAATGTAAGAAATGCTCTTGATAAAACAAGTTTTAAAGAATCAGATAAAAATAAAATCATAGAATCTCTAGATAATATTGAAAAAAATAGAAATTCTAAGTTTATAATTAGTACTAAAACAAAAACTTATGAAGTAGAGGTAATGAATTTAATTGATAATGATATTTTTATGAGATATGTTGTTTTAATTAAAGATGTTACTCAAAATTATAAAGCTATCGAAGAATTAAAAGAAAATCAAGAATCTATTGCTAATAGGGAAAGATTTGCAACTCTTCGGTGGATTAATAACAGGAATAGCTCATTCTCTAAAATCACCTATTTTTTCGTTAACTGGAGAATTAGAAGGTTTTATTGATTTAGTCCAAGAATATAAAGAATCAAGTGGAGATAAAACAGTTTTAGATGAAGATAATAAAGATATTGTAAAAGATATGAGAAAATGGCTTGGAAAAATGAGAGAACAGATGGAACAAATTTCTGATGCTATTACTGCAATAAGAAGTCAAATTGTTGTTCTAAACAGCGATGAAGAAGTAACTTTTACAATTGAAGATTTAATAAAATATGTAGATATTCTTATGAAAAATACTTTAAAACAAAAGTTGATAATTTTGAATTTTACAATTAAAGTTCCAGTATCTATTGAAATTAAAGGAAATTTTAATAGTTTAGTTCAAGTAATAAATAATTTGATTTTAAATTCTATTGATTCATATGAAGGAAAAACTAATGAAATTATTGAAGTTGTAATTGATAAAAAAGATAATCATTTAATTATTTCAGTTATAGATAATGGAAAAGGTATTCCGAAATCAATTCAAAATAAAATTTTTAAAGAAATAATTTATAGTGATTCTGAAGAAAAAAATGGTTTGAGTTTATTTGTTTCTTATTCTAATATAAAAGCAGGTTTTGGTGGAGAAATGACTTTTGAATCAAATGAAAAAGGAACAATATTTAATATAATAATACCAATTTGATTTAAAAAAGAGAGGAAAAATAAGTGGGGATATCAGAAGTAATGTATTCTTATGGGTTAAGTTTATTATCCATAATACTAATTATTTTTATAGTATATTTACAGATGAAAATCAGAAAAAATAATATTAGACAATGGTGTATGCTTATTTTAACTTGTAGCTTAATTTCTAATATTTCTGTAATGTTTCAAATTGTGAATATTTCTTCTTTAAATACATGGCAATTTTTCGAAGCTTTTGCATATATAGGTGAAGCTATACTTCCAATATGCATGTTTTTTGCAATTTGTTATTATATTGAGCCTGATTTTAAATTTAAAACGAGATATTTAAGTCTATTTTATATCCCTATAATTACAATATTATGTATGTTTACAAATAGTTTACATGGACTTATGTTTGAAAATTATTCTGTAAATTATAAAGAATGTAATTATGGATATATGTTTTATGTATATATAATTAATATGTATTTAACATATTTTTTAGGATTTTACATGCTTTTAAAAAATCTTCGAAAAACAGAAAATAGAGCTTGGCATCAAATATTGATTGGAGCGATAATATTTTGTATACCATATTTTATAAATATTTTGGCAATATTAGGAGTTATTGAAACCAAAACTTATATAACAGAAGTTATACAGTCAATAATGTCAATTGTAATTATTTATATAGTTTTTAAATATCAAATTTTAACAGAACTTCCAGTTTCATTAAATACAATTTTAAATACAATTTCAGATTCATACATTGTTATAAATGATAAAAAGAAAATTATAATGTATAATAAAATTTTCCAAAATACATTTAATTTAGGAAAATTAAATATTAATGGGATGGATTTTGAAGAACTGATTGAATATAAAGAATTTGATACAATATTTGATGAAGATGTAGAAAAAATAATAAATTTGAAAAATAAGAAATACAAAAATTCAAAAGTTAGTTTTGAAAGAAATTCTGTTACTTTAGGAAAAACTTTAAAATATGAAGCAGAAATTATAGATTCTAAGAAAAAAGAAACTTTATTTTTAATTTTTATAACAGAAACTACTGAATATGTTAGAAATATACAAATTTTAAAATTAAATCATGATGCAACTATTGGAAAAGAACGTTTAGCTTCATTAGGTCAGATGATAGGAGGAATTGCACATAATTTAAAAACTCCAATCTTTTCAATAGCTGGTGCTTTAGAAGGTCTAGATGATTTAGTAAATGAATATGATGAATCAATTGGAGATAAAAATGTTTTACCTCAAGATCATAGAGAAATAGCAAATGATATGTTACTATGGACTGATAAGATAAAAGATTATTTAGCATATATGACAGATGTAATAAAAGCTATACAAGTTCAAACTTCTAATAATTCCAAATCAATTGATGAAAAATTTAAAGTAAAAGATCTTATAAAATATATTAATATTTTAATGAAATATGAGTTAACTCAAAATTTGATTGATTTAAAAATGAATATTTTAATTGATGAAAATAAGGTGATTTCTGGAAATTTAAATACTTTAGTTCAAGTTTTGAATAATTTAATTTCAAATTCAATACAAGCTTATAAAAATGAAGAAAATAAGATAATAGAATTAAGTTTGTATCAGAAAGATGATAATTTTTATATAGAAGTAAAAGATATGGCTGGTGGTATTCCTAAAGAAATTCAAAATAAATTATTTAAGGAAATGGTAACAACTAAAGGTAAAAATGGAACTGGACTTGGATTATTTATATCATACACAAACATAAAAACAGAGTTTAATGGAAATATTACATTTTTTTCGGAAGAAGGAGTTGGAACAATATTTAGAGTAATTATCCCTGAAAAAAAGGAGAAAATTATGTAATTTAGCTATTGAAATAACAATATTAAAATGTTAAAATATTATAGGAAAAATTAATGTTTACCAAGGAGAAATGCCTATGAGTGAAAATAAAAACAAAAATAATAAAAATAATGATATAAAAAATGATAAAGAAAGTTTAAGTAAAAAAGTATTAAATATATTCTTAGCTATAATAGTTATTATTACTGTTATTATAGGCTCTGTTATATATTATCAATTATATAAATATTCTTCAGAAGAAATAGTAAATACCGATTCTACAAATGAAGCATCAACTGTTGCAGAAATATTAAATACAGTAATTGATTCAAATTCAACAAATACAAACTCATCAAATACATCATCTGGAAATACTACAATTTCAACATCAGATGCAGATTCAAGAAAAGTTTTAAATGAAGAGATTATTGTTTTATATGACGGATTAGTTCTTAATGTTTCTGAGATGAAAGTTGTTGATTTACAATATATAGATAATTCAAGTACTGAAAAAGAAAATTATGTAATTACATATTATAATTATGAAAATTTTGGATTTTCTGATTCTTCTTTAGGAATTTTATCAAGTCAAGTATTAGATGGATTAGTAAAGATAGATAATGTTGGAAAAGTTTCAATTTCAGAAAGTTATGATGCTATACCTAGAGACATACAAGTTATTAATTCAATTCCAGCAGTAGTTTTAGATAATAATTCTGATTTTGCAAATTATGATACAAGAAAAACTATAATTTCAGATTTAGATGGAAATGGAACTAATGAATATATAGTTATTTTATCTAGCACTACTACAGGAGAATCAAAAATTGTTTTAGTTGAATCTACTGGATTTATTAAGGCAACTATAGCAACGATGAACAAAGCAGGCTGGGAAAATGTTTCAACTGACGGATATTATTTAAGTTATAGTAATATAGAGATTTTAGATGTTGATAATGATGGAATAATGGAAATTTTATTTGAAGTTCCTACAACTTCATCTATTCCAACACAAGTTAGTTTATTAAAATATCAAAATGGAGATTTAACAGGAACAACAGATTTAGCTTGTACTTTAGGAAATACTGAAAATCAATAAAAAATAAAACCCACTGTAAGTTGCATTTATAATTACAGTGGGTTATTTTTATTTAGCTAATATTATTATAAAATTACGCTTGACATATATGAACAATGTTTTATAATCTCATTATAGAAATTTTTAAGTTTGGAGTTTTTTAATATGAATTTTACAGATGAACAAAAAGATGCAATTTATAAAAAAAATACAAATATTTTAGTCGCAGCAGCTGCAGGTAGTGGGAAAACAGCAGTACTTGTTGAAAGAATAATTCAAAAAATAATACATGATGGAGTAGATATTGATAAATTATTAGTTGTAACATTTACAAATGCTGCAGCATCAGAAATGAGAGAAAGAGTTTTAGATGCGATTTATAAAAAATTAGATGAAGATCCTGATAATACTAATTTACAAAGACAAATTAATCTTTTAGGAAAAGCAAATATATGCACAATTCATTCTTTTTGTTTAGATGTTATAAAAAATAATTTTTTTGAAATTGATATTTCTCCTAATTTTAGGATTGCTTCTGAAGAAGAAATTATTTTATTAAAACAGGAAGTTTTAGATGATTTATTTGAATCAAAATATGAATCTGAAGATAATAATTTCTTAAAATTAACAGATATTTATACAGGTTATAGGGGTGATGATGAATTAAAAAACTTAATTTTGAAATTATTTGAGTTTTCAGGAAGTTCTGTTTTTCCATCTGAATGGCTTGAAGAAAAAGTTCAAATGTTTAATCCTAAAAATAAAGAATATGATGATTTTGGAAAATCTATATGGGGAAAAATATTATTAAATGAGCTTAAACAAGAAATATTAGATGGAGAAAAGTCTTTAAAAATTGTTCAAAATAAAATGATGAAATTTATTGAACTTGATAAATTTACAGATATTATAAATAGCGATATTGAAAATTTAAGAGGGTTTGAAAAAGCAATAGATAATTCTTGGGATAGTAGTTTTGAATATTTTTTGAATTTTAATTTAGATAGATGGCCAACTGATAAAAAAGTTGATTTAATATTAAAAGAAGAAGCAAAAAATATAAGAACAAATGTAAAGAAAAAGATAAATGCTCTTGCAAATAATATATTAATATATAATTCAGATGATGCATATAAAGATATTTTTGAGATGTATGAAATTATGTGTTCTCTTAAAGATTTAGTTTTAGAATTTGGAGAAGCTTACAAATCTCAAAAAAGAGAAAAAAATATTATAGATTTTAATGATATAGAGCATTATGCTTTAAAAATTTTAGTAAAAAAAGATGAAAATGGTAATTTAATAAAAACAGAAACAGCAAAAAAATATACTGAAAAATTTGTAGAAATAGCTATTGATGAGTATCAAGATAGTAATAGAATTCAAGAAGAAATATTATCATCTGTTTCAAATGGAAAAAATCTTTTTATGGTTGGAGATGTAAAACAAAGTATATATAAATTTAGAAAAGCTTGTCCAGAATTATTTTTAGAAAAGTATGAAAATTATAGTTTAGATGGTAATGAAAATGGATTAAAAATTCAACTTTTTAAAAACTTTAGAAGTAGAAAAACAATACTGGATATAAATAATAATATTTTTGAAAGTATTATGAGTAAATCATTAGGAGATATTGAATATAATAAAGATGAATTTTTAAATCTTGGAGCAAATTTTGAGGATTCTCAAGAAATTAAAGAATCTGAAGTTTATGTAATTGATACTAAAAATATTAATAATGATGAAAATAGTTTTGATGATATAGATGATAATGAAAGTAATCAGGAAAATATAGATTTTGAAATAAATCAATTATCTAAAGAAGAGATAGAAAGTAAATTTGTTGCTAAAAAAATTAATGAAATGATAGATAATAAGATCTTGATTACAGATAAAAAAGAAGGAAAAAGACCTATAAAATATAAAGATATAGTAATTTTATTACGTTCAACAAAAATAGCAGATATTTATGAAAGAGAATTATTAAAAAATAGAATACCAGTATTTACTGATGGAGGAGCTGAATATTTAGAAACTATAGAGATTAGTACAATTATGAATTTACTAAAAATATTAGATAATCCATTAGATGATATTCCTTTAGTAGCTGTTTTAAGAAGTATGTTATTTAGATTTTCTGATAATGAAATAATTATAATAAGATTAGTAAATAGAGAAGGAAAATTTTGGAACAGTATTGAAGATGCACTATTAAAATTAGAAGATAATGCTTTAAAAGAAAAACTTAATAATTTTAAGATTAAAATAGAAAATTGGAGAAAACAAAGTGAATATTTACCTCTATCAGAACTAATTTGGAAAATTTATGTTGAAACAGGATATTATAATTATGCATCTCTTATGCCAAATGGAGCTTTAAGACAAGCAAATCTTAAAATGCTATTTGAAAGAGCTAAAGACTATGAAAAAACAAGTTTTAAAGGATTATTTAATTTTATAAGATTTATAGAAAGATTGAAAGTTGGTAGTTCTGATTTAAGTTCAGCTAAAATTATTGGTGAAAATGAAAATGTTGTTAGAATTATGAGTATACATAAAAGTAAAGGATTAGAATTCCCAATAGTATTTTTAAGTAATAGTAATAAAAAGATAAATTTAGAGGATTTAAAAGGTGATATATTATTTCATAAAGATATAGGAATTGGTCCAGAATATATAAATTATGAAAGAAGAATAGAATATTCAACAGCAGCAAAGCAAGCAATTAAAATAAAATTAAAAGAAGAAAATATTTCAGAAGAAATGAGAGTTTTATATGTTGCTTTAACAAGAGCAAAAGAAAAGCTTATTATTACTGCTGTAAAAAAAGATGAACAAAAAGCTTTAGATAAGAAAAAAGAAGAATTAGAAGTTTATATAAAAAATAATAAAATTAATCCGATTTTATTAAAAAAATATTCTTCTTATTTAGATTGGATTGAATTAACATATTTAAAAAACAAAATTTTAGAAGAAAATGAAACTTTTAAATTTAATATTATAGATGCTAAAGAAATAATAGATAAAAAAGATGAAATTGAGTTAGAAGATAAGATATTAGATTTTTCAGAATATAGTGATTTTAAAGAATTAGAAAATAAGCTTAATTGGAAATATAAGTATTTATTTAAAACAACTTTACCTATAAAAAGCACTGTAAGTGAGATAAAGAGAATAAGAAATAAAGAAGATTTAAATGATAATTCTAATTTAAGTGAATATGAACAAATTTTAGAAGAGGAAAATGGAAATCAATTTATATCTCAGGAAAAGATAGGGCTTTCTAAGATTATTCCGAACTTTTTACAAGATGTTAAAATAGATTCAGCTAAAATTGGAACTTTAACTCATTTGATTTTACAAAAACTTGATTTTAATAAAATCAAAACAAGAGAGGAATTATTATATTTTATTCAAGAACTAATAGCTAAAAACTTTATACTTGAAGAAGAGGCTAAAAAAATAGATATTGAAAGAATTTATAAATTTATAAATTCTGATTTTGCTAATAAAATAAAGGAAGCTAAAAAGATATACAAAGAAAAACCTTTTTATATGAAGGTAAAAGCAAAAGATTTTATAGAAGGAGCTAATGATGAAGAAGTTTTAGTTCAAGGTATTGTGGATTTGTTTTTTGAGAATAAAGATGGAAAAATAATTTTGGTTGATTATAAAACTGATTTTATAAAAGTAGGTGAGGAGGAAAATTTAATAAAAAAATATAAAATTCAGTTAGAATTATATAAAAAAGCAGTAGAAGAAGCTGTAAGTAAACCTGTTTCTGAAATATATTTATATTCATTATATTTAAATAAAGAAATTAAAGTTCAAATTTAAAAGTAAACTTTTAGTAGAATTATAAAAATTCCATAAAATAGAATTTACAATAATTTTTTATTATGATAAAATTCGTTTAATAAAATGAAATTGAGAGGAGAGTTTTTATGAGATTACATAAGAGAATTTTTCTTATATTTTTATTGTTGATGTTAATATTAACAGTAAAAAGTTTTGCATTATCAGAAGGAGATATTATTACTTTTGATGGTATTACAACCCAAATGCCTGAAGTCTATACAAGTGATGAAGTAAATATAGAAGAAGATCCATTATATTCAAAATATAATACACCATCTTTATTAGCTGAAAATAATAGTAATAATATTTCTGATATAATATCTAAATATGAAACATCTGGCAATACAGCAGTAGGAATTGATGTTTCAACTTTTCAAGGAGATATTGATTGGAGTGCAGTGAAAAATTCTGGTGTAAAATTTGTTATGATTAGATGTGGCTATAGAGGATATGGTACAGAAGGAAATTTAGTTATAGATAGTAAATTTGAAAATAATATAAAAGGTGCACTTGATAATGAAATATATGTTGGTATTTATTTCTTTTCAGCTGCTAAAACTGAGGAAGAAGCATTACAAGAAGCAGCTTTTGCTGTTGATTTAATAAGAAATTATGATATAAAATATCCAATAGCTTATGATTTTGAATATTTTGGTGATAGATATGATCCAAATTCAGGTAATCCATATAGAACAAATGGATTATCTAATGAACAGCTTAATGCAAATGCAAAAGTATTTTTAAATTATATTAGATCACAAGGCTATACACCTTCATTATATGGAAGTTCATCTTATCTTAATAGTACTTGGGATTCAGAAGTACGTTCTAATAATGATGTTTGGGTTGCTCATTATGGAGCAAGTAAACCTTCGTATACAGGTTCATATACTATGTGGCAATATACAAACTCAGGTTCTGTTCCTGGAATTAATGCAAATGTTGATATAGATATAGATTATTCATATTATATGAATCTTAATAATATAGATATAACAAATTATTTATTTGACGCTACATATTATGCAGATAGATATTCAGATTTAAAAGAAGCTTTTGGATATAATAAATCACAATTAAAATTACATTGGTTAAATTTTGGAATAAAAGAAGGAAGAACTGCTAGTCCTGTATATGACCCAGCGTATTATGTGAAAAAATATTCAGACTTAAAATCAGCATATAAAACAGATTATGAAGCATTATATAATCACTTTATAAATTTTGGAATAAATGAAGGAAGAGTAGCTAGTAAATATTTTGATGTAAATTATTATATATCTAATAATTCTGATGTAAAAAAAGCATATTATTCTAGTAAATCATATTCTTTAGTTCATTTTATGACATTTGGAATAAATGAAGGAAGAGTAGCTAGTAGTAGTTTTAATGTAATTTCATATTATAATTCACAAAGTAGTTATACTAAAAAACAATTAGGAACAACATAT
>CALXVK010000014.1 GCA_944391975.1 uncultured Clostridia bacterium | reverse complement strand
ATCAACCACAAAAGTAGTTTCATTTAAATAGCTTTCAACACTTTTTACATATTCACTAATATTTGAATTTGTTAAACTAGTTGATTCACTACCTAATTCATCATTTAAACTAATCTCAAAACTCCAATTACCATTTATATAATAGCTTTTATCATTACCATTAATTAAAATAGTCGTAATAGAAAAAATAAATTTTTGTGAATCAGGAAATTCTGTATTACTACTATATAAAACTGAGTTTGTATAATAATTATTATTAACTATATTATCTTCTTTATTAAAATAATTAGTAACAATAGATTCTTCATCTATTTTAGGTTCACTTACTTTCGCAATCAAATTTCCATTCTCATCAGTAATTGAATATTCATAAATATTAATTTTACTAATATCATTATAATCTGGACAATCATATACAAATGAAATATCTAATGTATTAGTACTCATTACAATATTATCAACTTTTATTCCTATATTACTATCATAAACAAAATCCATATCTATATTATGTACAAATCCATTTTGAGTTGCTGAATCAATACCTGGTGTAGAATTTGTAAATAGTGAAACAATATAGTTAATTGCAAATACTCCACCTGTAGCTAAAAGTCCAAAACAAATCAATATAACTGCAATACGTTTTAAACCAAAAGTTTTTGAAATCTTAGAAGGTGCATTTTTACATTTATCTAACCCATCTCTAACAGCTTTATCAATATAAGGAGGAACTTCATTATCATTTTTACAGAAATCAAAAATCATTTTTTCTAATTTCTCATCATTATTTATCATATTCTACACCTCCTTTTCTAAATTGTTTTGCAATTTTTTCTTTACCACGTAGTAATCTACTTTTAATCGTATTTACATTAACATTTAGAATTTTGGATATTTCATTTGTATCATAATTTAAATAAAAATACAGGACGAAAACAATTTTTTCATCATATTTTAAATTGTTTATTAACATTTCAAAATTAATTTTACCTTCTAATTTATCAATTGAGTTATCATAATAATCATTCATAAAATTAGAAGATGTAGTCTTCTCAATTAATCTTAAATGTCTTGTATTGATTTTATATATGTAATTACATCTATTAATCAATATCCTTATAATCCAAGTTTGAAAATACTTATTTTCTTTTAGTTCACGTAATTTTTCATATGCATCAAAAATAGTCTCACTTATAGCATCATGTATATCTTCTTCATTATCTAATCTAGCTTTTGCTACTCTATACAAAACTGGTTTAATCTCATTAATTATTTTTTCATAAGCTTCTTCATCTTTGTTCTTGGCTTTTTCGATTAATTCTTCCATTTATACTCCTTTCATTAGTATATTTTTTATTTCCTTAATACAAAGAAAAAGCATATGCTAAGCATATACTATTGAATCTTATAATTTTTTATCAACATCTCAAAATCTTTTACTAAATTACCACTTTTGTCTTCATTAGAATCATTGTCAGTTTCAAATAAGCCTTCTAATAATTGATTTGGAGTAATTTTTAATGCTTGACATAATTTTAAAAGTGTTATTGTATTTGGAATAGTTATACCTCTTTCAATTTTTGAAATTGTATCTTTTGAAATACCTGCAATCTCTGCTGTCATTTCTTGATTTTTGTTTCTATATAATTTTAGGTTTTCTGCTAATACACTTTTTAATTTATCTTCATTTATACTCTCCATATAACTATCCTCCAATTCATATTATAGGTTGAGTATATCAGTATATTATCCGATTTTACACGGCTGATAATGCTAAATAGCAAAATAAATTAGTATTTTAATACTATTTATTTTGCTATGAATTGTAAAAAAATATGAATTTATTTTTTAACACTTTTATGAAAGATAAATATTAACTATATTAACATTTTATTATAATTTAATAAACACTTTTAAAAATTTTTTTCTTAATTATAAAATTAATATTTTGCTTATGTATTTTTATTATTTTAATTTTCTTCTTATGTATTTGTTTAAATACGGGAAAATCATTTAAATAAAATTTTTAATTCTTTATCTAAATCATTAATACTAATGACTTTATTTTTAAATGAATATTTATTTTCTACAGAATCTTCTGAAATAATAAATATTTTCTCCTCTCTAAAAATATAATTTGTTTCTAGATAATCTAAGATTTCTTTACATGAAGAACCAATTATCATAACATCAAATCCATATACATCAATACATTTTTTAGCTGTTACATCATCAGATGCAATATTTAAAGTTTTAAATTGTTTGTTATAAACACAAATTTTTTCGATTATTTCCCATATTTTACTTTCATCATTTTCAAATAATACTATTGTATCCATAATACCTCCGCTTTAATAAAATTTGTTCTCCATATATTAGATGACATAAAAAGCCTTTTAGGGTTCAAAATTTTCAAAAAAATTTAATTTTTTTATGAATATATAAAAATACACCAAATTTCTGCTTTAATTTTAAATATTTATAAATTTATTATTTTAAATTGATTTTTATAATTTTCTAAGTTATAATATGAAATATCTTAATTTAGAAAGGGGATCAAACCATGTTTAATAAAGAAAAATATCAAAAATGTATTGGGCATTTAGTTTCACAAAAATTCACAGTTATATTTGTATACTTACTAATCTTTGCAGCTATAGGTGTAGTTGTAGGAAGCATTTTTATGTTTGGTCTTAATAGAAATGAAACTGCATTATATGTTGGAATAGGTGTTGGATTGATTATAGGATTAATTGTAGGAATTTCTTCAGTTTGGAAAATTGATATGAAAATACAAGAAGCTTATTGGAGAATAGACCTTTTATCAGAACTAAAAAAGCAAAATTTTAAATCTTTAAATAAAACTAAATCTACTGATAATCAAGATAATTAAAAATAAATTAATATATGTAAACCCTTCAGCAAAATACTGAAGGGTTTAAAATTTATTTTTAAATAATATTTATAAAAATAGCTATAATTAAGAGAATTATTCTTCACCTTTTAATTGTTCTGCTCTATCTGAAGCAATTAAATTGTCTATCATTTCATCTAAATCACCATTTAAAAAATTATCAAATTGGTATGTGCTAAAACCTATTCTATGGTCTGTTATTCTTCCTTGAGGATAATTATATGTTCTTATTTTTTCACTTCTATCTCCTGAACCTACCTGACTTCTTCTTTCACTTGCTAATTCTTTATCTTGTTTTTCTTTTTCCATTTGATAAATTCTAGAACGAAGTAATCTCATTGCATATTCTCTATTTTGAGTTTGAGATCTCTCAGTTTGGCATTCTGCAACTATACCAGTTGGTTCATGTATTAATCTAACTGCAGATGAAGTCTTATTTACATGTTGACCACCTGCACCAGATGCTCTAAATACTTCCATTTTTATATCTGCAGGATTAAGTTCAACTTCTACATCTTCAACTTCAGGCAAAACTGCAACTGTAGCAGTTGAAGTATGAATTCTGCCACTACTTTCTGTATCTGGAACTCTTTGAACTCTATGAACTCCACTTTCAAATTTAAATCTACTATATGCTCCTTTTCCTGTTATCATAAATGAAATTTCTTTATATCCACCAAGTTCTGTTTCATTAGAATTTAATACTTCTATTTTAAAATGTTTTCTTTCAGCATACATTGAATACATTCTAAATAATGTTCCCGCAAATAATGCAGCTTCTTCTCCACCAGCACCACTTCTAATTTCACAAATAACATTATTATCATCATTTGGATCTTTTGGAATTAACAAAATTTTCAATTCTTCTTCTAAAATAGGAAGTTTATTTTTTGCATTTAACATATCTTCTTCCGCTAATTCTTTAAGCTCAGGATCTGACATCATTTCTTTTGCTTCTTCCATTGCTTTTTCAGTATTTTTATATTCTCTATATTTTATAACAACTTCTTCAATACTGCTATGTTCTTTCATTAGTTTTTTCCATTCATTTTGGTTTGAAATAACTTCTGGATCACTAATTAATTTATTAAGCTCTTCATATCTCTTTTCAACATCTTCTAATTTTTGAAACATAAAATAAATCTCTTCTTTCTTTTAAAATTAACGCATTATATTATAACATATACAATACTAACTTTCAAGCTCTATCAGATTATATTGAAATTTAAGATTATCTAAAATATTTTTTTCTCTATCAGAACATGTAAAAATGATAATTTGATTATCTTTATAATTTTTATGTATAAATTCTAAAATATTTTTTAATCTTTCATCATCAAAATATACAAAAGCTTCGTCTAATATAATTGGCATTTTTTCTTTTGAAATTGTTTTTAAACTACTAATTCTTAATGCCAAATACATTTGATCAATTGTTCCAATACTAAGATTTTCAACTGAAATATATCTTCCGTCATCTATCTCAACTGTTAAGCCTTCTGTATCGCTAAATTTAATCTTATTATATTTTCCATTTGAAATATCACTAATTAAATTACATAATTCATTTGTAAATTCAGGACTTAAAGAGTCTCTTATTTTTTCATATGCAATTTCCATACATTCTTTTGCAATATTATAAGAGTTATTTAATGAATTTAATTCTTTTTGTTCATCTAAAGCATTTGATAAATTTTCCTGAACTTTTGCTAAATCATCTAATTTATTATTCATAACTTGTTTTTCTGTTTCTTTTGTATGTAATTTTAGTTTAAGTTCATTTATTCTTTCTTCTTTATTTTCAATTGCAACAGAGATTTCATCATAATTCATATTAAAAACATTTTCTATAAAATCTTCACTTAAATCATCAATAAACTCTTGTTTTAATATTTGATTTTGAGTTTTATTTTTTTCTTTTATTTCTTGTTCTTTTGATAATCTATCTGCTTGTCTTTCTTTTTTATTTTTATTTAATATTTCAATTTCTTGATTAATTTTTCTCTCAAGCTCTTCTAATTCATTAAGTTTATTTTTTTTCTGATTTTTAAATTTTTTTATTCCAATGCATGTTGCAACTATAATAATTATATCTATAATTCCTAAAATAATTGGTATAGCAATAAATAATCTTAAAACCGCACATATAATTGCAATTATAGTAAATAAGAAAATAAATATATAATTTCTAACAAAACTCTTCTTTTCTTTTTTTATTCTATATTTTGCTTCTTTATCTATCTTCTCCTCTAATTCTTCAATTTTAGCATCATAATCTTGTTCTAAATTTTTGTTAACATCAATTTCTGCATAATCAATTTTATTTTTTTCTAGATTATTTCTATATTTCTTTAATAAATCTGTTTTTTTTGTTTCATCTTTTACTGTTTCTTCCAAATCAGAGTAATCATTTGTAGTCTGTTCAATTAAATTTTTATAATTTTCTAATTCCCTTTTCTTTTTTTATAATTTATCTATTTTATTATTTACAATATTTATTGTCTTTTGAGTTATTCTAGAAGTTCCAACTTCTTCATTTTGAAGTTTATTTATTTTATCTAATGTTTTTTTAAATGAGATATTTTCATCACCTGATGATACTAAATTACTGATTTTTTGAATAACTGTATTTTGACCTGCTTTACTCATTTTAATTTCATCTTGATATGTAATAACAGTATTTTTAAATATGTCTTCATCAATTCCAATTTGTTCATTTAAAAAATTTATGCCTGATGTTTTATCAACAGCATATTCATTTGAAATATCTTTTAAATTTTTATCATAAATAATAGGATTTTTCTTTTTAAAATCTCTATATATTTCGTAACTTTCACCATTATCTAATGTATATTTTATTTTTCCTGAAAATTCTTCTGATTTCCATGGTTTATATTTATCAAAATCTGAAATTGGTTTACCATTTTTGTTTTTAGATATTCCATATAACATATTATTTATAAAATTTAAAGTTGTAGATTTTCCAGCTTCATTTTTTCCTTGTACAATATTTATTTTTTCTTTAAAATCTATTTCTTTATCTTTTATTTTTCCATATCCATTTATTTTTAAATTATTAATCTTCAATTTCTTTCTCCTTTTATTTTACTGCATATTAGAAATTCCAATTTCTATTGCTTTTTCAATCTCTTCTTTAGAATATTCTCCTTGTTCTAATTTTTTTAATGCTTCACTTACAAAAATTCCTTTTAAAGTATTTTCATTTTTAAGCTCATCTAAATTATAGTTTAGTAAAGTTAAATCTTTTATTTTTAATATATTTTGTAAATCAATTAGTTTAAGTATTTCTCTTGTATTTATTTCAAAGTTTCTTTTTCCAACTAATATAATTTTATATAATTTGTTATCATCTAATTTTAAATTATTTATATATTCAATTAAATCTTCTTTTGAATTAAAGTTTTCCACATTTTGTTCTAATTCTGTGAATTCAACATCATCTAATTTAATAAATTCTATTTTTAATTTTTTGTTTTCTATATCTCCGAATTATCATACCATGTTCACCTAACTCATCAAATCCAAAAGAAATTAATGAGCCTGGATAAACTATTTTCTGATTTTTCTTTTCATTATAATATGGTTTATGGATATGACCTAATGCAATATAATCCATATCAAGATTTTCTAATTTACTTTCCAAAATAGGATTATATTCCTGATTTTCAGCAGTTCCACCAGTTAAACTAGCATGCATTATTAGAAAATTTAACTTTCCATTCTCTAATTTGTGTATTTTATTTAAATCTACAGACTTACAATAAAAAGATGTAAATCCCATACCATAAATATTTGCATCTTCTGTTTCTATACATTCAAAATCTCCTTTAAAAATATAAACATTTGGAGCGAATTCAAATTCTTCATAATATGAATTTTTTATATATGGATCATGATTTCCTGGAGAAATAAAAATTTTAGTATCTGGGATCTCTTTAAATAAATCATTTATATAAATTATCGTCGATTTTTTTACATACTCATTTTCATACAAATCTCCAGATATAAATAAATATTTTATAGAATTTTCTTTAATATATTGAATTACTTTTTTTAATACTTTTCTTTGTTCTAATCTTCTTATATCACTTAAAGACTCCCTATTTGCTAAGCTTGTAAACGGTCTATCTAAGTGTAAATCAGCTATATGTACAAATTTCAATTTCTTTAGTTCCTTTTTATAGATTTAGGTTTTTTAACTTCATTTTTACAAATTAACAAAGTTTAAAGCATTACCTATAAACTTTTCGATGAAATTTATTATAAAACATGCGTTTGTTTTTGTCAATACTAAAATTTATTTTATAATAAAAATTTAAAAATCACATATAAAAAATGGAAGGAAGCCTCTATAGTCCTTAGCTTTACAATATTCTTCTAAGGTGTTATAATATATATGTTCGCACTATTAATAAACAACCTAGTTAGGAGGTACGAAAAATGTGTAACAATGGATACAGTATGGAAAAACGGCGCTATTTTGGAATGTTAGGCGACATTGCAGGAGAAGTTCTTGAAGGCAAGGATCTCGTTGATGCAGCTGCCAAAAAAGGCATGACTGCTGAAGAGTTTAAAAATGCTCTGAGTACAGACGTCCGAAAGGAAAACTTCCTGGCATACATGCGAATCAGTCAAGCTCTTATGACAGAAGAAGAGTACCTCTCTCTTCTTGAGAAAGAGTTTCTGACAGATGTAACCAGTGAATCTGATTCACAGCAGATGATTGATGCTTACATTGCCTATACTCTTGAGTTCGTTGGCAATGAAGAAGCGTTCAAAAAGCATCTGGAATCTAAGATTCGCTTCAACAACTATCGAGCCTATGTCATGATTGCCCAAAAACGCGGTTATCAAAGGCTCGCACCGTAACATGTGTACCCAATAAAAGCGAAAACCGAGGCTCTGGCCCCGGTTTTTGCTTTTTATATGTATAATTTAATCACTATCATCTAATGCACCAAATAATTCATCAAATTTGGCTTCTAATTCTTTTTGAATATCTATGTCAGCTGAAGATGTTTTGTTGTTTTCAGTCTTTTTCTGAGTGACTTCTTTATTATCTTCCCCAGCATCCAAAGAATCTAAACTTGGAAAACTATCTTCTGGCTTGTTTGCAGAAGCATTTCCTGTATTAGGAGTATCATCCTCAAACAATGAATCCAATGATGGAAAATCTTCCTTATTTTCAGAACCTTCTTCATAAGGATTCATAGGATTATATTTTCTCCATGGTCCTCTTTCTACTTTAACATCATTGTGATTAGCAGGATATCTTTCTACAATTTTTGATTCAGGATATTTAAAATAATAATACTTATTGGCTTTAATAGGTTTAATTCCTTTTTCAAAAATAATACAAAGATCATTATCCATTCTTCTTAATTCATCAGGAGTCATTAAAGCTCTTGCCATATTTTGGTCTGACTCACTAGATCCTGATTTCCATTCGCCTCTATCCCTATTTACAGAATAATTGCTTCTTACAATTGTTTTCTCACCTAATTGTTTAGAAAAATATTCAACTGTTTTTTGAGAGTTAGAACCTAAGAAAAGATGTGTATCGCAGTTACCTATAATTGTTTCATGTGCTTTTTCATAAACAGCTTCTAACTGGTCTAAGTTCTGCAAAATAACACTAAATGAAATCTTTCTACTTCTTGAAGTTGATATTTTCTTATCAAAATCTGGTATATGTCCAATATTAGCAAACTCATCTAGTATAAAATATGTAGGCATTGGTAATGCCCCACCATTTTTATCTGCAAAATCATATAATTGTTGAATCATTTGTGAGAAAAATATTGTAAGTAAGAAATCATATGCAGTATGTGTATCTGAAGAAATAACATATACTACTGTTCTTCTAGCACCTATATCTTCAAAATTAATACTATTTGTTGAAGTAACTTCAGCAATTTCTTTTGAATCAAACTTACCTAATTTTGATTGTAATGTTGATAAAATAGAACTATATGTTTTTTCTGGTGCAATTTCAATAGATCTATAGTTATCTCTAGCAGGATGTCCATATGGAAGCATTTCCATAAGTTCAGTTAATTTATTTCCTCCACCACTTGTATTAGCTGCTCTAACCATTTCTGAACAGCTTGCTAAGTTTTGTTCTTCAGGTGGTCTAACTGCTTTTAAGAAATAAATTAATGATTTCAATAACATCTCAGCCATGTTATCCCAATACGGATCTGATGAATTAACATCAGATTGACCCTTCATTATAGTATTAGCAATAATATCAACATCTATTTCACTTTTTATATGTGCTAATGGATTATATCCATCACTATTTTCTGGATTTACTAAATTTAAAACTTTAACGTCATATCCCTTTTCTTTAAAATATCCAGCTGTTTTATCATAAAGCTCACCTTTAGGATCAGTAAAAACATATGAACCTAAAAGTTGAAGGGCATTTGGAATAACATATGATGCAGATTTACCAGCACCAGAACCTCCGTACAACTAAAACGTTGACATTTCCTCTTTTATCAACTGGTAAATAATTTTTTTCAGCTAAAATAATACCTGATTTTTTGCTTAATATTCTATATTGTTCTCCATTTTCAGCCCAATCACTAGAACCATTTTCAATATCATCAAATTCATGTTTTGGTAATGCTTTTATAATTCCAATAAGAGCAAAAAACGCTGCTATTAAAAGGAATACCCAAACTCCAGTCATGAAATTTCCAAAATATTCAGCAGTAAAAACTTTTGTAATATTTTCTCCAGGTTCTGTTATATATGCCAAATGGTAAAAAAATGTTTGAATTCCTTCTGTTTGATTGCCAGTTTGGTTAGCAACATTAATTCCATCTGTTACAGCTCTACTTATTGGTGCAACAATTGCAAAAATACCAACTACTACAGCAACCGCATATATTATTAGCCTTCCCTTCATTTTATGAATAGCTCTTCTAATTTTTTCCCAAAATCCCATATATTTCACCTTTTCCTGTGTAATATTTCATTTCTAAACTTCCGTCAGGAATTTATTTTTCTTGTCCTTTATCCTCAGAATCTCTTTGAGATCCGACCATTGCTTTCTCTTGAGCCGCTTGTCTTGCTTTTAGAGTTGCTTTGATTTTTTCAAATTCATCTCGAGAAGCAGTATGAACTACAATATTTACTTCTCCAAAATCTCTAATTGTATCACCTGTTGCTCTACCACTCATTCTTGGATCAACTGCAATTTCTATAGTTACTCCTTTGTCTGCAACATGTTCACAGACTCCATTTACACTTGGGATTCCATTTTTTATATCTTCTAGATATTTGTTATTATTCTTACTATTATCTACATTTGTAGATTCAGTAACTTCACTCATGTTTGAAATCTCTCCTTTCACACTTGCCTACTAATCTTTCTTTTCTCTAACTTCAAATGCAAAATATTTTTTATATGGTTTTAATTTGCATTTTCCTTTTACTTCATTTGCTTCTTCATCAAAATATAACACAGGCTTTACTTCTTCTGTTGTCTCCATATCTATTATTGAAATCTGACGTTTCATATTTGGAGTATATGCAAAGTCTTTATATTCTGTTTCTTCCTCATTGTACAAAGTTGTTATTTTAAGTGGTGTAGGCTTTTTAGAAATTCTTACACGATCATCTTCTAAGAATCCCGTGTTAACCACAACCCTATCTTTTCCAAAAGAAAATATTGCTAAATGATTTCCATTTGGTGATGGGTTATCCACAAAAAATGTTCTTTTCTTTTTATCTCCAATATATTCAACTGCTGAATCAAGTCTTTCAACAGTATATTTTGGAGATGTTTTTAAAAATTCCTTTTCTGTTCTATTAATTTGGTAAATTACAGTGTTAATGTCTTTTGGGTCTGTAATACTAAAATACTTTCCCTGAACTTGGTTTAGTTCTTCGTCCATATTATACACTCCTTTTTCACATTCTAAAATGTCATTTTCATCCAATTTATCCTCAATGATAAATTAATGAATTATTTTTTGGCCCTCAACCAGCCATTTATATTAAACTATTTAAGCTATATTCCTTGGATTGAATCTCGATTCTTTTTTCATTTGCTTAAATAGATTTAATTCCTCTTTACTCATTTTTTTAGGAATCATTATTTTTGTTTCTAAGATTAAATCTCCTCTACCACCTTTACCATCTTTATAACCTTTATTCTCAATTTTTATTTCTTCACCACTTTGAGTTCCAGCTGGAATATATACCGTAAATTCATCATCTATACCTTGAACTAAAACTTTTGTACTAAGAGCTGCTTCCCAAGGTGTTAAATAAAGATTTGTTCTTAGATCAAATCCATCTAAAGTAAATTTATCATTATCTTCTATTTTGATTCTGATAAATAAGTCTCCATTCTTTCCGCCTCTTTTTCCAAGCTTTCCTTGCCCGATCAAACGAATTCTTTCATTATTTTGAATTCCTGCAGGGATATTTATTTTAAAAGTTTTCATTTTTCCTTCAACTGTTCTTAAAGCTATTTCTTTTTCATTTCCTAAAAATCCATCCTCTAACGAAATATTCATTTCAGTTTCAATATCTTCGCCTCTTATAGCTCGTTTTTCTTTTTGTTCTTTATCTTTACTAAAAATATTTCCAAAAAATATTTTCCATAAAACTTCTTTTCCACTTTGAGCTTGATATGCATCATTCCTTTGTACTCTTCCAACATGTCTTGTCCACGTTCTATCATATTTTCTTTTACTTGCAAAATTTGATAGAATTTTGTATGCTTCATTTATATCTTTAAAACGCTCTTCGAATTGTTTACTTCCGCCATTTAAGTCTGGATGATATTTTTTTGCTTGTTCTTTATATGCAATTTTTATTTCTTTTACAGAAACTTTATTTGTTTCTAGCCCGAGTATCTTGTAGTAATCTTTAAATATCATTTAAACATCCCCTTAAAGTTTCAAAAATTCAATATAGATTATATCAAAGAAATATCCTTTTATCAACAGATTTTTTAAAAAAATGAGGAAAATTTAATATTTTTTTATAATTTTTTTAAACAACAAGAGATTCTCTATTTTTCATTAGAGAATCCCTTATTTAATAAACAATATTTTTATAAATATATCAATCAATTTAACTATTTTGTATATGATAAAAATTGTACGCTTTTACTGTATTTAAATGTACTAGTAAATTTCTTCTTAAAACAGAATATAAATTCCATTTTAGAGTATATTCTAATCCTTCATCTATATTGGTTTTTATCAATTCTACTAGCTCATTTAAAGATAATTCATTTTCGTTACTCATATAATTCCTATTAAGTTCAGTTGCATCTGCTAAGTAGATTATTTTTTCTAACATAGACATATTTTCTCTACCAGTTGTATGATATTTTATAGCATTTACAATATCATCATCTAATTTATATTCATTTTTAGCAATTTCTGCTCCTAATATACTATGTATTAAATTAAAATTTCTTTTCTCAATATCATCTAATTTAACTCCACATTTTTCAAGCATATTATAGCTTTCTTCTTTAGGAATTTCTTTTGCTATATCATGCAAAATAGCTGCAATTTTAACTTTTTCAATATTTTCATTATAAATTTCAGCATATTGGATAGCTCTCTCAACAACTCCTAAAGTATGATTAAATCTTTTTTCAGATAATTTCTCTTTTGCTATTTCATAAAGCTCTTCATATTTTACCATTTTTCTCACCTACTATTTTTTTATTCCACCTGTTAGAGCTAAAATATTTTGATCATATGAGAAAGTTAATTTTTCTCTATCGCTATATCTTCTAATTGCAATATCTATTGCTTCTTCAAGAACATCTTCAAATTTTTTTCCACTTGCCTCAAATAAATACCAAGATAAGGCTCCTGGAATTGTATTTATCTCATTTACATAAATTTTATTAATTTCTTGATCAATCAAGAAATCAACTCTGGCAATTCCGCTACATCCCAATACCTTAAAAGTTTCTTTTGCTAATCTTTGAATTTCATCTCTTGTTTCATTTGGAATATCTGCTGGTAATTTCTTTCCTTCTGCACTATTATTTACTCCACCTGTTCCTTTTTTAGCACCAAGTTTTCCGCCTTTTCTTGCTCCTTTAACGCTTCCAAATTTTCCGCCTTTAGTTTTTCTATCTCCTACATACTTATCTGTATAGCTTAAAATCTCTCCTGCTAAAATCGGTTCTTCACATTCTGTTGCTTCACTTTCTGTAATATCTCCAATTACCGCACAATTAATCTCTTTTAAATCAGACACACAATTTTCAACAATAATTCTATCAGAAAATTCCATAGCAAATGAAATAGCATCTTCTAATTCTTGTTTGTTTTTTACTTTTTTGATTCCAACACTTGAGCCTAAATTTCCTGGTTTAACAATTAATGGATAATGTAATTTTTCTTCAATCTCTTTTAAAATTTTGTCTTCATCTTTTACATATTCTTTAGAATAAAATCCAACATAGTCTACTACTGGAACATCAGATTCTTTTAATACTTTTTTCATAGCTATTTTATCCATACCTAAACCTGACGCTAAAATATCAGGTCCTACATATGGAATATCTAAAAGATTTAAAAATCCTGCTATAGTTCCATCTTCAACATTAGTTCCATGCACTATTGGAAAAGCAACATCTATAGTATTTAAAACTCTTTTTCCGATTAATGGAGCTGGAACTCTAATTACTTTTACTGCTTTACCATCATTTACTACAGAAACTTTAAAACATCTTTTTAATAAAACAGGTATATCTCTATACATTTCTAAATCTAATAAATCTTCTCCTGTATACATTACTCCTTGTTTTGTTATATATATTGGAACTATTTCATATTTTTCTTCATTTAATCTCAATGTAGCTTCAATCATTGAGATTATTGATATCTCGTGTTCAACTGATTTTCCACCAAAAAACACTCCTACTTTTATTTTTTCCATAAAAAACCTCCTCATCTTTTATAGATAATTATCAGGTAAATCATTTTCCAAAAGAACTACTGTATTTGAATCCATTAATTTATACATATGTTTAATTGCTTCATCTAAATTTTTAGCAACTATAACTTTATCTTTTGGAAATTTAGTTTCTTTTACTCCATCTAACATTGGACCTGCTTGTTTTTCTCCAACTAAAATAATTATATCACTATGTTTAGTTGCCTCTTTTCCAAGAGCTTTATTTATTTCATAGGCTTTTTCTCCGAGCTCAACAATTCCAGGAGTAATTAATATTTTTTTCATATCTTTAAATGTTCCTAAAACTTCTAAAGCCATATCGGCTCCTCTTACATTTGAATTATAAGAGTCGTCAATTATAATACTTCCATTTGAATTTGGTCTTAATTCTAATCTATGTTCAACTGGCTTTATAAATTTAATTCCCATTTTTATTTGTTCTTCTGTAAGCCCTAATTTATCTGCTACAGCAACACCACAAACAATATTTAGAATATTTAATCTTACCAATAATTTAGTTTTAGCTGTAATTCTTCTTCCGCCAGGCATTACAACATCAAAGCTAGATCCTTTTGCTGATATTGTTACATTTTCTGCATAATACTCTGATTTTTTATTTAGTCCATATTTAACTACATTTTTAGGAAGTTTAGCTTTTCTAATATTTTCATCTTCCCAATTTACAAATGATACACCTGTAACATCAGGTAATGAATCTAACAATTCTAATTTAGTTTTTGCTACATTTTCTATTGTTTTAAATGTATCTAGATGCTGTGGTCCAATTGCTGTTAAAATTCCATAATTAGGTTCTACTATATCACAAATTTCTTTAATATCACCTATATATTTTGCTCCCATTTCACATACAAATAAATTATGTGTTGGTTTTAATTTCTCATTAATTGTTCTTACAACTCCCATTGTTGTATTATAGCTTTCAGGAGTCATTAAAGAATTATATTTTTGTGAAAGTATTGTATTTACTATATATTTTGTACTTGTTTTTCCATAGCTTCCTGTAATTCCAACAACTTTAAAACCAGGGATACTTTTAATTTTTTTATGTGCTTTTCTGCAAAATTTATTATTTATCGTTTTTTCTATTGGCTTATTGATAGTGGCAACAGCATAAACTAAACAATAGGTAATCATTGCCAATATATTTAAAACAATAATTGAATAAACATCATTAAAAACATTTATCATCAAAATCAAAATAATTGCAATAATTAAATATGTTATATATTGTCTTTTAACTCTAGCTGTTTTCACAAAAGTTTTTTTCTCTTTATTTTTGTGAAAAGTTAAAATTAATGTGATATATGCTATAATTGTAACCACATATCCTGCCATAGGGAATCCTAAACCAAATACAATACTTGAAATGAATAAAAGCCCTATTTTCTTTATATTAAAAGTAATATTAGAATTTTCTTTCATCCATTTAACATATCTATCTGTATAATAATGCTCTAATTGCAATATATGTAATCCATGTCTATTAGTTCTGTATATATAAATTAAAAATAAAATCAAAATTACATTACTTAAATAAATTGACATTTAAGTTTCACTCCTTTTATTATCCTAGAAAAGAATCTAAGACTAATTTACAATTTTCAATATTCTCTAAATATGAGAAATGAGTTCCATAAGGGTATTCAACTAATCCGACAATTAGGAATTAGTTTTTCCATAATTTTTGCATCACTTATTGGGGTTGCTGTATCTAAACTTCCCCAAATTAAAAGAGTTGGAACATCAATATTTGGTAATAAATCTTTTACATCTTCTTTTAAAATAATTTTCATTGTATCTTTCAAAACTGTAGGAGAAGCTTTATAATCACTTGACCCAACATTATTTCTAAGTCTTTCTTTAAATTCTTTTATTCCTTTAGTATTTGGTAAAAGATTTAAAAATAATTTTCCAGTTTTGAACACAGCAATTTTTACATAATATGAAGTCGAATGATGAGGCTTAATTCCGGCACTATCTATTAAAACTATTTTTTTAGCTTTTACCATCTTTTTTCCAACAGCATTAATAATTATTCTACCACCATTTGAATGTCCAATAAGTACGGGATTTTCTATTTTTAGCTTTTCCATAAATTCTTGCAAAAACTCAGCAAAGTCTTGTGAATTTAGCGGCTCATCTGGTAAATCACTTTTTCCAAAGCCCACAACATCAACCAAATAAACCTTAAATTTTTTTACAAGATTTGTTGTTAATGGTCTCATACTTTCCAAATCTGTAAGCCATCCATGAAGTAAAATAACAGGTTCGCCTTCTCCTTCTACTTCATAATTTATATTCCACTCTTTAATCTTGATTTGCAAATTTTTCACCTCGATTCCGATCAAATCTATTTCTATAATTTATTCAAATTATTAGCTTTTTGTTAACGCATATATCATATACTATTTTGTTAGGTTTTTCAAGTAAAATTAATGAAATTTGGGGGCAGCTTAAAATTTCATTAAAAAATTGCTCCCTAGTTCTAATTTCCTAGGAAGCAATCTTTTTAATTCAAAACTTATGGAACATTTTTGCAGAACAAGAGCGGTACAAGGGGACGGTTCTCCTGTCCCACTTTTTTAATAAAAACAATTTTTTAATAATTAACTTTTAAAAAGTGGGACAGGAGAACCGTCCCCTTGTACCGTCCCCTTGGCATAGCTTATATGGTTAATACACCTTCTGCTGTTTCTAATATTACTAAAATTTCCTCTTCTTCACCAGTATCCGCATTTATATATACTAAAAATTCTTTTCCTTCAACTCTTCCTTTAAATTCATAGCAAAATACTTCTTCTTCTGTATTTTCTTTAGGTATAACAGCTAAACCTTCACTTATTATTTCTAGGTTTTTATTTAAATTTTCTCTTGCCTCATCAATAGAAATTCCAGGTGTTAAATTAGCTCTATCAACATGATTATTTAAATATCCAGTTGCTTCCATACCAAGAACTTCTCCATCATCTAATGCAACTTTTACTTTTACTAAATCCGGATACATTATAATATCATTTTGGGTATATGCATAATTTATTGTTACAATATTTTCAGTTATAGTATAATAAGTTTCTTTCATATTTAAATATCCCATTTTATCAAGATATTCTTTTCCACGTTGGACAGCCTCCTCCTCTGATAAACTAGAGCTTCCAACTTTTTTATCACATATTACATTTATGAACCATCCACCTTTTTTAGAAATATCAACATAAATTTCATCAATTTTATTTGTTTTTAAACTAAAACTATATGCATCAATTTCATTTCCTTTAACCTCACCATTGCTTGTTATTTCTTGAATTTCTTTATCGGCAAAAAATTCCTCTACTTTACTTTTGGCTGTTTCTTCATCAATTTCATTTCCTGTTAAACCTAGTTTTTCAGATTTTGTAACAAAGTCTGAATATGCTCCATCATAAATTAATCCCTCATAATCATCAAAATTACTTTCAATACTCGAAAAAACAGTTACATCTTCTTCTACAAACACCCAATCAGTTTGTTCATTTAAATCTTCCCATGAAATTGTTCCATTGTTTAACTCTGTAGATAATTCATTTAAAACATCTTTTAGACTTGTGCAATAATTATATAATGTTTTTAAATTTTCAAAATCCTCTTCTGAAAGCTCTTCTCCATTAATAGTTTTTTTAGATAAAGTATAAGCGTAATCACTAACTTGATTTAAAAATTTTATTGATTTATTTGTTCCTTCATCAACAAATGGAATATTTTCAAAGTAGACTATAGCCAAATTACTATCAGCCCATATTTTGCTTAAAGTTTCACTACTATGTGTTGAACTTTTTGATATCATCGCTTTAGCTAAATAATTTTCTATGTTATTCACATAATTTACTACTTCTGAAAATGAATAATTATACTTATTTTCTTCTACTGTTGAATTCTCTGCATTTACAGAGTATCCCCAAAAGCCAAAACCAAAACATAATAATAACAAAATTGTTAAAATAATATAATATGATTTTTTCATTTTATTCCTTTCCTAATCGACTTTATACCGTCAAATTAAATTATTTTAAAATTACTTTTTCCAAAATTAAGAAAATTATTCTTTATTTATTAAATAAATAGTGGTATAATAAGCATAATTTAATTGGAGAATCAATATTAATATGAAAAAAATTATAGTTTTCTATGGTACTTATGGCGGTGGGCATATTGCTGCTGCAAAATCAATTTCGAATCATATATTTAATAATAATCCTGAAATTGATATTGAAGCCATAGATTGTATTGAATATGTAAATAAATATCTAAATAGAATAACTACAGATGCATATAAAGGAGCTACTAAAAAAACTCCTAGTGTATGGAAATATGTTTATGAAAAATCAAATCAAGGTGCTTTAGCTAAAATTACTACAGCATCAAATAAACTAATGGCATCAAAATTAAAAAAATTAATTTTAGATAAAAAACCAGATTTAATAATATCTACACATCCTTTTAGTAGCCAAATGTGTGCATATTTAAAAAAGAAAAAAATTATAAATTGCGAACTTGCAACTGTAATGACAGATTTTCATGTTCATAATCAATGGCTTTATTTACCTGAATATGTTAATTATTTTTTTGTTGCAAATAATCTTATGAAAGATCAAATGATAAATAATGATAATATTCCTGAAGAAAAAATATATGTTACAGGTATTCCAATTTCTGATAAATTCAAGAAAAACTATGATAGACAAGATATTTGTGAAGAATTTTGGCTAGAACCAGAAAAAAAGATTGTTCTATTTTTTGGTGGTGGAGAATTTGGATTAGGAAGAGAAATGTCATATATGACATTAAAAACACTAATAAGATTATTTAAAGATATACAAATAATTGCGATTTCTGGAAAAAACAAAAAAATGTATAATTCATTTAATGATCTAGTAATGAAAACAAATTCAGCTGATAGAGTTAAAGTTTTAGAATATACTGACAAAGTTGCAGAACTTATGAGTATTGCAAATATTGTTGTTACAAAAGCAGGAGGTCTTACTATAGCTGAAAGTTTAGCTTCATCTCTTCCAATTATTATAATTAATCCAATACCTGGACAAGAGGAAGAAAATGCTGAATTTTTAGTAACTTCTGGTTGTGCAATTTGGATAAAAAATAATGATAATATTGCAAGAGCTTTAAAAACTCTTTCCAGAGATCAAGAAAAATTATCTCAGATGAGAGAAGCCTCTACAAAACTTGCAAAACCAGATGCAACAGAAGATATATGTAATATTTTAATAAATAATTTAGATAATTAATTAAAAAAGGAGAATGAAATTCATAATCATTCTCCTTTTTATTTATTTTAACATATTCTTTTTATTTAGCCACATACTTGTCAATAGAGTTGTTATTATAGCTATTATAGCTATTATGCCAAATGCATATGGTATATTTTCAAATGGCACTCCAACATTCATTCCCCAAAAACTTGAGATTACAGTTGGAATCGCTAAAATAATAGTTATTGACGTCAAAGTTTTCATAGCAACATTTAGATTATTTGAAATTAATGAAGCATATGCATCCATAGTTCCATTTAAAATATCTGTATAAATTTTTGACATTTCCATTGCCTGTCTATTTTCAGTAATTGCATCTTCTAGTATATCCTCATCTTCATCATATAATTTTATAATTTTTCCTCTTAATGTTCTTTCCATTACTAGCTCATTTGATTTTAATGATGTAGAAAAATAAACCAAACTTTTTTCTAGATTTAGCATTCTTAAAAAGTCCTCATTTTTTAATGAACGTTTAAGCTCAGACTCTGCTATTTCTGTCCCTTTATTTATTTTCTTTAAGTAATCTAGATAATATGATGCATTACAATATAAAATTTGAAAAATAAATCTAGTCTTTTTAAATGTTTGAAAACCTTTTACTTTTTGTTTCTCAAAATCTTCTATTATCTTATTTCTTCTTAAAGAAACTGTAATAAAATAATCATCTCTTACTACTATCATACCAATCGGCATTGTTGTATATAAAATACCATCTTGAGAAGATTCAGTTATAGGAATATCAACAACAAAAAGTATCGTATTATCATCTTCTTCAACTTCAATTCTGGCTTTTTCTTCAAAATCTAAGGGGTATCTTATAAATTCATCTTGTATTCCGACATTTTGACATACAGTTTTTATCTCTTCTTCGGACGGGTTTACCATATTAATCCAGCATCCTTTCGAATATTCTGTTACTTCACTAAATACATTAGTTTCAATATCTGTATTATATATCTTAACCATTTTTCTATCCCCCTCTTTTATATTTTTATAATTCAACTCTTCCTTCTAATGATTTTGCCAATGTAACTTCATCTGTATATTCTAAATCTCCACCAATTGGAATTCCTCTTGCAATTCTTGTAACTTTTATGCCAAGTGGTTTAACAAGTTTAGAAATATACATTGCTGTTGCCTCACCTTCAACTCTAGGATTTGTTGCTAAAATTATCTCTTTTACTTTTCCATCCATTAATCTTGTTAATAATTCTTTTATTTTTATGTTATCTGGTCCAACTCCATTCATTGGAGATATTGAGCCATGTAAAACATGATAAACTCCATTGTATTCATGAGTTCTTTCCATTGCCAAAACATCTCTAACTTCTTCTACAACACAAATAACGCTCTCATCCCTTTTAGGATTTGAGCATATATTGCATGGATCTGTATCTGAAATATTAAAACATTTTGAACAAAATTTCAGATTGTTTTTAGCATTTATAATTGAATCTGTAAATTCTTTTATCTCTTCTTTACTTAAATCTAACATATAAAAAGCCAATCTTTGAGCTGTTTTATGTCCTATGCTTGGTAATTTTTCAAAGCTTTCTATAAGTTTTTCTATTGATGGAGAATATTCCATTTTTCATCCCTCTTTATTTATAAGTATTTATTCTACATTAATCCCGGAATATTATATTGTCCTAAAGCATCTGCTTGTGCATTGTCTACTTGTTTTAATGCATCATTAATACAAGTCAAAATTAAATCTTGAAGCATTTCAACATCATCTGGATCAACAACATCTTTTGATATCTCAATTGATTGTAAACTTTTGCTTCCTAAAACTTTTACTTTTACAGCTCCTCCTCCAGCTGTTGCTTCAAAAACTCTACTTGTTAGTTCTTCTTGAGATTTTTCCATATCTGCTTGCATTTTTTTGGCTTCTTTCATAAGTTTATTTATATTCATTCCTCCAAATCCTCCCATACCTCCTGGGAATCCACCTCTTTTTGCCATTTTTTAATCCTCCTTTATTATTCTATTATATTTATATCTATACCTAAATCTTCATCTTTTTTTGTTTCTACTTTTGTAGTAGAAGATGATTTTAAATCTTTATATTTTATTTGCCATTCTTTTCCTGTTTCTTGAAATATAATTTTACTTAAATCCTTTTTATTGGTACTATCATCCAAAATTTTTTGAACAAAAGGAGTTAAGCCATTTGGAAATTCTACTTCAATTATCATATCTCCAATTTGTTTTATATTTGTATTTGCTAAACTAGTAAATAACATTATTTTACCTGATGTCTTTAATTTATTTAAAATATTTTGCCAATTTATATTAGTAGTATCTATATCATTTTTCTCTTCTTTTTTTAAATTTATCTCTTTAGGAATTGCACTTTCTAAATCATTATCTGATAAAATAACATCTCCTAGTTCCTCTGCATAAAATGTTGTTTCTTCTTTTGGAACTTGTTTTACATTTGCATTTTTATTAGAATTTTTAGTATTATTTACTTTTATATTACCACTTTCTATTTGGTTTTCTAATTTTGTGACCCTTTCTTTAAGTTCATCTAACCCATCATTTTTTATATCTAGACAAGCTCTTATAATTCCTGTCTGAAACATTATAGTTTTTTGCGTTGACCATTTTATATCATTTTCAAGACTTGAAAGCAAATAAATTATATTTAAAATCTTTTCATTAGATGCTAATTTTGAAATTTCTTCAATTTCTTTTATTTCATCTTTACTATATATATTAAGTTTCTTTGTTGATTTATATATTAAAATATCTTTCATATATTTTATAATTTCCCATAAGAAATTATATAAATCTTTTCCTTCATCTATTACTTTATCAACGACATTTAATGCTTTAATTTCATCTTTTTCTAAAATTCCTTTTACAATTTCTGATATATATTCTAGTTTTGGAATTCCAACTAATTCTTTTACTAATTCTTCACTTATTTCTTCTGTACTTTCTTGAGCACATCTTTCTAAAATACTTATTCCATCTCTCATTGCTCCTTCTGCTAAAACAGAAATCAATTCCAATGCTTCTTCAGAAATTTTTATTTCAGATTCTTTGCAAATAATTTTTAATCTTTTTACAATATCTGAATTACTAAGTTTTTTGAAATCAAATCTTTGACATCTTGATAAAATTGTTGTTGGTAATTTTTGAGGCTCAGTTGTAGCTAAAATAAATTTAACATGTTCTGGTGGCTCTTCTAAAGTTTTTAAAAGTGCATTAAAAGCCCCAGTTGTAAGCATATGAACTTCATCAATTATATAAACTCTGTATTTAGCTTTGGTTGGAAGAAAATTAACTTCATCTCTTATTTCTCTAATATCATCAACACTATTATTAGAAGCTGCATCCATTTCGATAACATCTGTTAAAGATCCATCCAAAATCTCTTTACAAATTTCGCACTCATTACAAGGTTCACCGTTTTGTGGATTTAAACAATTAACAGCTCTTGCTAAGATTTTAGCTGATGTTGTTTTTCCAGTTCCCCTACCTCCACTAAAAAGATATGCATGGCCCACTCTTCCATAAATAATCTGATTTTTTAATGTTTTGGTTATATGCTCTTCACCAACCATATCTTCAAATTTCAAAGGTCTAAATTTTCTATATAAAGCTATATATGCCATTTTTACCCCCTTGGCTAAATTACCTTTAATTAAAGTAAGTAAAAGCTTTCCTTAAGGAAAGCATGCATCACATAAATACACTATTTATCGCTGCTTTCTTCCGAACCTGACGAGATTCATAGCTTTTTATTGAGCATACTCTCCTTAAGAAAAGCTTTTCTTGTTTATTTGACATTAAAGATTATATAATGCTTTCTTATTTTTTTCAATAGTTTTTTATAAAATTTATCAAGCTTTCAATTTCAAAAAGCTTGATAAAATTTTAAAATTATTTAAACTCTTTTAAATACAACATCTGAAAAATCTGTTATTTCATAATTTGATTCTGGATTTGTAATAATATCATTATTTGGAAAGTCTAAATTAATAGTTCCTTTAAATGTAACATTATTATTTAAAGTAATTAAAAGATCAAAAGCTACTGAAAATTGTATATTTTCTAAAGAAATTCCTGCTTTTGTAAGCAAGTTTCCATCATAAACAATCTCTTCATCATAGTTATTTGATACATAATTTCCCAATTTTTCTAAAGATGCCCTAAATCCTATTGTTCCTCCTTCATTACGAACTTCCAAAGTTTTTAATGTATCTACTTTTGCACCTTTATAAGTTATACTACTTCCTAAATAATTTTGTTCACTTAAATCATATAAATTAGATAAATCACCTGTTGGTCTATATATAATTGGCTCTCCAATTGCTGATTCATTCGTTACTCTAAAATTTTCTAATGTAATACTTTGTATTGTATCTGTACTTTCTTCATCTGTTTTAGTTATATATAAATAAACATCATTATCTTCTTCTAGGCTTATATTCCACAAGTTTGCAGGATCTTCATTATTTGACGTTGAAACTTTACTTACAATTAAAATCTTTTCTAATGAATAAGGCAAGCTCACTTCACCTTCAACATCGTATCTTACAACAATTGAAAAAACTATAGTTACAATTATTATTAAAAATGCTATAAATATACTTTTCTTAAGCGCATTCTTTGTATTTTTCTTCATTTTAAAACTTTTTTCCTTTCTCTTAATTCTTTAAAAAATTTTTTAAGAATTCCGTGAACATTCTTCCTTTAAAATATATTTCTCAACTTGTACATTATGATTAAATTTGTAATCTTCAAGCAAATTTAATTTAGAACCACAAGCTCCTGTTTTCTCATCATCTGTTCCAATATATATTTTTGATATTCTAGCATTTATGATAGCTCCAGCACACATAGGACATGGCTCTAAAGTAACATACATTTCACAATCTAAAAGTCTCCAGCTTTCTAACTTTTTACAAGCTTTTTGAATGGCTAAGATCTCAGCATGCGAAACTGCATTTTTAGAAATTTCTTTAGAATTATGGGCTCTTGCTATTATTTTTCCATCTTTTACTATAACAGCACCAACTGGAATTTCCTCTTTATCATAAGCTTTTTTCGCTTCTTTTAGTGCTTCTTTCATAAATTTTTCATTACAATCCATGAAACAATCCTTTCTTAAAAATGTAGAAATATTATAATACATAATTTATTTTTATACAAGTACCTGTTTTTTAGCTTTAAAACTTAAAATAACAAAAAATCACTTAACATTTAATGTTAAGCGATTTTTTGATTTTATATCCATTCTTTATATTTCTTAATATAAATTTTCTTTGCAAATATTGCTACTACACAGTATAAAACTGGAATTCCTAATATAATATTTAAATAGTTTAAAGTTACTGGAACTAATCCTATTAAACTTCCTAGTGCTGAATAAGGTAAAATTATAGCTATACAGCATATTATTAATGTTGACATATATACTGGCCATGATGCATGACTTTCAATAAATGGCTTTTTAGCTGTTCTTATTATGTGTAATCCAAATAGATTTGAAACTATACTATATGTGAACCAAATTGTTTGAAATACTGCTGCTTCTCTAATTCCAAATCTAAACCAAACTAATGCAAATATCATCATATCAAAAATAGAACTTAGTGGACCCATGAAAAACATAAAGTGTTTTAGACTCTTATTGCTCCACTCTTTTCTCTTTTTTAATGATTCAGGATCAACATTATCAAATGGAATTGTCATTTGTCCAAAATCATATAATAAACCTTCAACCAATAACTGAATCGGTGTCTCCGGTAAAAATGGAAGTAAAAAGCTAGCTATAATAACTGAAACAACTTCACCAAAGTTAAAACTAATTGCAAGTTTAATATATTTCATTAAATTAGTATAAGTTTTTCTTCCTTCTGTTACACCATCTAATAAAACATGTAAATCTTTTTCAAGTAATATAATATCTGCTGATTCTTTTGCTATATCTACCGCTGTATCTACTGATATTCCGACATCTGCATTACTAAGTGATGGACTATCATTAATTCCATCTCCCATATATCCAACTACATTTCCATTTTCTTTTAAAACTCTTACAATTCTTGCTTTTTGAATTGGAGAAAGTTTAGCAAAGATATTTACTTTTTTAAGTAATCTACCTAATGCTCTATCTGAAATTTTATCAATATCACTACCTATTACTATTTTTGGAGAATTAATTCCAACTCTTTTACAAACATTTCTTGTAACTTCTTTATTATCACCAGTTAAAACAATAACTCTAATTCCTGCTTCATTTAATTTTTTAATTGATTTTGCAGCACTTTCTTTTGGTGGATCTAAAAATCCTATAAATCCTAATAATACCATATTTTTTTCATCTGCAACACCAAAATTTGCAATATGATTAACTTCATTTTTTTGACATACTGCAATAACTCTTAGCCCTTCTTCATTTAATTTTTTAGTAATATTTAAAAAATCACTTCTGGCCTCTTTTGTAAGTTTAGAGACTTCGCCTTTATAATCATAGTAATCACAAATATTTAAAATTTCTTCAACAGCACCTTTAGTTATAAGTTGTTTTTTGGTTCCATCTGTTACAACAACAGAAAGTCTACGTCTTGAAAAATCAAATGGTATTTCATCAACTTTTTTATATGTTTTAGTATACTCCTCCATTCCATTTTTCATTGCTCTATCAATTACTGCAACATCAATATTTCCTTCTAATCCGGTTTGAAAATACGAATTTAAAAATGCATGTTTTAAAATTCTAGTATCTTCTTCACCTTTTACATCTAAATATTTTTCGATAACAATTTTATCTTCTGTTAAAGTACCTGTTTTATCTGTACATAAAATCCCCATTGAGCCAAAAGTTTGAATACTATCTAATCTTTTAACAATAGTTTTCTTTTTAGACATTTTCACAGCACCTTTTGAAAGGCTTGATGATAAAATAACTGGAAGTAACAGTGGTGTAATAGCAATAGCAATAGCTACAGCAAAAGTAAAAGATGTTACTAAACTATGTTTTGTAACAGTTGCTAAAAATACAATTGGTATTAATATAATCATTATTCTTACCAATAATTTACTAATACTATC
>CALXVK010000013.1 GCA_944391975.1 uncultured Clostridia bacterium | reverse complement strand
TTCCAGTTATTGAAATTCAAGGTGATAAAATAATAGTTACAGTAAATCATGTTATGGAAGATGAGCATTATATTGAATGGGTTAGTTTAGAAAGTGATAAAAAAAGTTGTACTAAATATTTTAAACCAGGTGAAACTGCAACAACACATTTTAAATATATACCAGGCTCAACAATTTATGCTTATTGCAATAAACATGGACTATGGAAAAAAGAAGTTTAGAAATTAAATATTTAAGAATAAAAATAAAATCCTTAGAGAAAACTAATATAAAAGTTTCTTTAAGGATTTTTTATATTTATAGAAAGTTCTTTACATTTTCTATAATGTAAATTTATTGCATTGAAAATTTTTTTAAAATTAAAAATAAGGAGTAAAATTATGAGTGATTCAAAAGAAAAAGAATATGATGAAAATGAGGGAAATGTAACAAAATATGGAGAAAATGTTTGTACACAATTTGTATGGCTTCCTTTAGATAAACAAAAAGAAAATGCAGAAAGATTCGATAAAATAACTAAAAAGAAAAAATGAAATTTCAATTAGTAACCTATGTCAATAGTTTTTTGCCTAAAATGCTTGCAATTTACAAATATTGTGGTATAATATAAAAGCTGTTATTTATGAAATGGCTTTGCACCTTTATAGATAGTGCAAAATAAATAAATAAATAATCATAAAAATGGAGGATGATTTAAAAATGCAAGTTAAGGTCGAAAAAACTGACAAGAATAATGAAATGAAATTAGAGTTTACTGTTGAAGCAAAAACATTTACAGATGCTATGCAAAAGATATTTAATCAAAATGCTAAATATTTTTCAATTCCAGGATTTAGAAAAGGAAAAGCACCTATGAATATAGTAGAAAAATACTATGGAGCTGAAATCTTTTATGAAGATGCATTTAATGATGTATTTAGTGAAGTTTATCCTGAAGCTATAAAAGAAAACAATTTAGAAGTTATGACTAAACCAGATGTTGATATTAAACAAATGGAAAAAGGAAAAGATTTGGAGTTTACTGCTACAGTTGGAGTAAAACCAGAAGTTAAACTTGGAAAATATAAAGGATTAGAAATTGAGAAAGTAGAATATAAAGTAACAGATAAAGATGTTGAAGATGAATTAAAACAAGTTCAAGAAAAAAATTCAAGATTAGTTTCTGTAGATAATAGAGCTGTTAAATCTGGAGATACAACAGTTATAGATTTTGAAGGATTTGTAGATGATAAAGCTTTTGAGGGTGGAAAAGCTGAAAACCATGAATTAGTTATAGGAAGCAATACTTTTATTCCTGGATTTGAAGATCAAATAATCGGAATGAAGATTGACGAGAAAAAAGATATTAAAGTTAAATTCCCAGAAGATTACTTCTCAAAAGATTTAGCTGGAAAAGATGCTATATTTAAAGTAACTTTACATGAAATCAAAGAAAAGGAATTACCAAAACTTGATGATGAATTTGCAAAAGATGTCAGCGAATTCGATACTTTAGAAGAATATAAAGCAAATATTAAATTTAAAAAAGAAGAGCAAGCTGATGAAAGAGCTAAAACTCAAATGGAAGAAGCTGTTGTAAATAAAGCTGCAGAAGTTTCAGAAGTAGAAATTTCTGATGGAATGATTGAACTTGAATTAGATAATATGTTACAAGATATGGATAGAAGACTTTCATATCAAGGATTTAAAATGGAACAATACTTGAAAATGATTGGAAAAACAACAACTGATTTCAGAAATGAAAATAGAGAAGTTGCTAAAAATTCAATAAAAATAAGATTAGTATTAGAAGCAATTAGTAAAGATGCTAAAATTGAAGTAGATGAAAAAGAAATTAATGATAAAGTTGCTGAGCTTGCTAAAACTTATGGAAGAAAAGAAGAAGATTTAAAAGCAAATGAAGAATTAATGGAAAACATTAAAGGAACAATCGAAAATGATAAAGTTATAAAATATTTATTAGATAATGCTAAAAAGGTTGCTAAAAAAGAAGAAAAACCTAAAACTAATAAAAAAGAAGACGACAGTAAAAAAGATACAAAAAAAGAAGAGAAAAAAACAACTAAGTCAGAATCTTCAGATAAAAAATCTTCAAGCAAAAAATAATAATATAGAATGATTACCCTTTAAATTATAGGGTAATCTTTTTTATTCATTGTATCAGAACAATAGGATTTTTTGTCGAAAAATAAATGCTGAAAAATTTTTAAAAGTATTGAAAAAAATTAAGAGTTGTTATATAGTATGTATGCTAAGAAATTTTAAGGAGGAATTTAATATGGAAAAAAATACATTAATACCTTATGTAATAGAACAAACTAGTAAAGGTGAAAGATCATATGATATTTATTCAAGATTATTAAAAGATAGAATTATAATGTTAGCAGAAGATGTTAATCCAACATCTGCAAATGTAATTATAGCTGAAATGTTATTCTTAGAGTCAGAAGATCCAGATAAAGAAATACATTTTTATATTAATTCACCGGGAGGATCTATAGTTGATGGAATGGCTATTGTAGATACTATGAATTATATTAAATGTCCAGTTTCAACTATTTGTGTTGGTATGGCTGCTAGTATGGGTTCAATACTTTTAACATGTGGAGAAAAAGGAAAAAGATTTGCAACACCTAATTCAGAGATTTTAATTCATCAACCATTAATAGGAGGAAATGGTTTATCAGGCCAAACCACAGATATAAAAATCCATACAGATCATTTAGTAAAAACTAGAGAAAAAATGAATAAACTATTAAGTGAAAGAACAGGTCAACCAATTGAAAAGATTATGCAAGATACAGAAAGAGATAATTATATGACAGCAGAAGAAGCATTAAAATATGGTTTGATTGACGAGATTTTAGAAAAAAGAATATAAAAGTTCAAAATAAAATTTTGAACAGAAAGGATTATTATGGCTAAAACAACTGGAAACAGTATAAGATGCTCATTTTGTGGAAGACCTCAAGAAGCTGTAAAAAAAATAATTGCGGGACCAAGTGGAGTTTTTATTTGTGATGAATGTGTTGCTGTTTGTCAAAATATAATGGAAACAGAAGATTTTGAAGAATATGAGGACAACGATGTTTCTACAAATATTCCAAACCCTGCAGAAATAAAGAAGATTTTGGATGATTATGTAATAGGACAGGAAGAAGCTAAAAAAACTCTTTCTGTTGCAGTATATAACCATTATAAAAGAATTAATAGCTTAGACTTTAGTAATAATGATGTTGAAATTCAAAAAAGTAATATATTATTATTAGGACCAACTGGTTGTGGAAAAACTTTATTAGCGCAAACTTTAGCTAAAGTTTTAAATGTTCCATTTGCAATAGCAGATGCTACAACTTTAACTGAAGCTGGTTATGTAGGCGAAGATGTTGAAAATATACTTTTAAAGCTTTTACAAGCTGCAAATATGGATGTTGAAAAAGCAGAAAGAGGAATTATCTATATAGATGAAATTGATAAGATTTCAAGAAAATCAGAGAATCCATCTATAACGAGAGATGTAAGTGGAGAGGGAGTTCAGCAAGCTCTTCTTAAAATAATAGAAGGAACTGTTGCTTCTGTTCCTCCTCAAGGTGGTAGAAAACATCCTCACCAAGAATTTATACAAATAGATACTTCAAACATATTATTTATTTGTGGAGGAGCTTTTGAAGGTCTTGATAATATTATAAAAGATAGAATCGGTAAAAAATCTATTGGATTTGGAGCTTCAATTGAAAGTAAAAAAGATATAAATAGAACAGAAATATTAAAACAAATGTTACCACAAGATCTTTTAAAGTTTGGAATGATTCCTGAATTTGTTGGAAGACTTCCAATTGTTGCAACACTAGATGCTCTTACTAAAGAAGCATTAGTAGATATTTTAACTAAACCAAAAAATTCTTTAATAAAACAATACACAAAATTAGTTGAGCTAGATGGAGTAGAACTTGAGTTTGAACCAGAGGCAATTCAAGCTATAGTAGATCAAGCAATTGAAAGGAATACTGGAGCGAGGGGCTTACGTTCAATAATCGAAAGTATAATGAGGGATATAATGTTTGATATTCCATCAAATGATAAAATTACAAAATGTATTATAACAAAAGAAACTGCTCTAAATAAAGCACAACCAAAGATTATTATAGATGAGAATAAAAAAAGAGAACCTTTAAAGATGAGACCAACAAAAGGTAGAGTAAAAAAATCTAAAAATAAAACAGCATAGAATTCAAACTATGCTGTTTTTGTTTTATAAACCTTTAAAGCATTTACTAAAAAATATCAATTAAAAATAAAATAAAAAAGTATTGATTTTTAAAATAAAATTAAATATAATATTAATGAGTTTGAAAAAAGTTTTTATGGGAGGGGAATAATGGAAGAAAATAAAAACGAAGAAATCAAAAAAAGTGCTGAACCAAAGGCACCAGAAAAAAAAGAGGAACCTAAAAAAACTAATGAAGTAAAAACTGAAGCCAAAAAAGAGGAGCCTAAAAAAAACAATGAATCTAAAAAAACAGAACCAAAAAAACCTATTGATTCTGCAAAAAAGAAAAAAGCTATAAGAATTGCAATTTTAGTTTTAATATTTGTCATTGTTATAGCAGCAGTAATTATTTATTTTGCAGTATTTCATAAAAAGACAATTGATTTAGCAGATTATATTGAAGTTAATTATTATACAGAAAATTCAAGTAGCTATTATTATGATTATGAAAGTGATACACCTGCATATAATGGTTATGCAACAGCTAGTGTTTCACTAGATGAAGATAAATTAAAAGACCTTTTAGATACTAAAAGAGCTACTGAGAGATTTATCGAAAAAGCTACTTTAACAGTTGAAAATGATAATAATGGTAATTTATCTAATGGAGATACATTAGAAATAAAAATTGACATTTCAGAAAATTATTTAGATGATCAAAAATTAAAACTAAAAAATGATACAATTACAGTTAATGTTGAAGGACTTGAAGAAGCAGATGTTTTAGATTTGTTTGGAGAAGACGATTTTGAAGTAGAAGTTACAGGAATTTCACCAGATTTAAGTGTTTCTGTAAATAATAATAGTTCAGATGAATTTATTAAAGATAATGTAACATATAGTGTAAGCGAATATAGCGGAATCGCTAATGGAGACACTATTACAATAACAGCATATTATGATGAGACAGCTGCATTAGAAGAAGGAATAATAATTGCAGATGATACTTATGAATATACTGTAGAAGGTATGCCAGAATATATAGATAGTGTTGATGAATTAAGTGGAACAACATTAGAAACTTTGAGAGCTGGATTTGTTGAATATGTAAATGATGCTATCCAAGATGAAGGTGTATACATCATTTCAAGTAATTACGATGGTGTTGAATATGGAGCTGAATATACAACATCAGAACCAGAACTTATGGCAACATATTTATTAACTAGAAAAGGTACAGCAAGTTCATGGAATTCAGATAATAGAGTATCTGCTATATATAAAGTAGTTTATACTATTACTTCAACAGGAGCTACTTATGAATGGTATTATGTAGTAAGTACAAATGATGTTGCTGTTCAAGATGGAAACCTATATAATGCAGAAGAAATATCATATTCAGTTTCTGGAAGCTGGGATGATGGAAAAACACAAGAAGAAGCATATGATGATTTAATTGATTCATATAAAACAAATTATGTTATAGAAACAGTTGAATAATTTGTATTGACAAAATATATTCTATAATATATAAATATAATATATTAAAAATTTATAAATTTAGAAAGGGGATTTTATGGAAGAGAATAAAGACCAAAAAGCTGTAGAAGCAGAAGTAATTAAAGAAGAAAAATCTTCTGCAAGTAAATCAAATAAAGTTGTTGAATTTATTAAAGCAAAAAAAATATTGATAGGTGTAATTATTATAGCAATTATACTTGTTATAGTTATTGTTGATTTAGTTTTTGTTAGTCCAAAAGAAGCTGTTAAGAAATTTGTAAAAGCCTTTGATGATGCTGATTATAAAGCTATGATTGATTCTATGGATGTTGCAGGAACTAGTGTTCTTAGTGAGTTAGATGAAGATGATTATGATGACTTTTGGAGTGAATATAAAGACTTCAAAGATTCTAGTGATTATGATGATTTAATGGATAATGTAGATGAAGTTTTAGATGATAAGGACACTTTAGAAGAAGCGGAGGAAAATTTAAAAGATTTAGATTTTTCTATGAAAATTGATAAAATTGAAGATGTAAAGAAAGAAGCAAGTCACTTATACATAGTTGAAGCGAGAATAACAATGGCAAGTGGCGATGATGAGTATACTTCAACAGTTGATTTCTATGTTATAAAAGATGGAGCTAAATCATATGTTATAGACCTAGTAAATAGTTCAGGTAGTTCATTATTTAGTTCTTTGACTTATGGATTTTAAGATTGATAATACAGTAGGGGGTATTTTAAAACGGTACTCCCTTATTTTATCTATGTAAAGCAAAGGAGATTAAAATATGGAAAAAAACAATGAGGAAGAGTTAAAAGAAAATATTGATAATGAAAAAAAAGAAAAGGATACTGATAACTCTACTAATAACGAAGTTTCTGAAAGTGATGTTTATATTCCAGAACAATTGGAAGATGAAGATTTTGAAAAAGAAAAAGACAAATTAAAAGCTGAAAAAAAAGCTGAAAAAAAGGCAAAAAAACAATCTGAAAAAAATAACAAAATAGATAATAAAGATGAAAAATCATATTCAAAAAAGAAAAGGCAAAAAGCAATTACAATTGTTATAATAGTTGCAATTATAGTATTTATTTTAGTTGGAATTGCTGGATATTTAATTTATGCTATAAACAGACCAGAAAATGTTATTGAAGATTTTGTATCATATGTTAATGAAGAAGATTGGACTAATGCAATGAATCAAATTGATATGCAAGGATATATGACAATGTCTTTAATTGATTTGGAATCAGAAGAAGATTCTAGTATAAGTTATACTGATTATGAAAATAAATATGATAATATATATAATGAACTAGAAGATATGGGATATGGAGATTTAATTGATGTAATAGAATATGGTGAAGAAAATAATACTGAAATTTTAGAATCTTTATTTACAGAAACATCATTTACTATAAATTCAATTGATAGTGTTGAAAGAATAGGAGATACAAAATTATATAAAATAACTGTAAATCTTACAATTACAGATGATACTGGAACATATAGTGATGAAACAGATACTTATGAGATGTATGTTGCTAAAAAAGATGGCGAATATAAAATTGTTGGAGGAACATTTCCAGCTATAATTTTCTATTATTGTCAATATAATTATGCATATTCTTCATATTATACAGAATAGCAAAGGAGTTAAACTAAAATGTACGAAATATTTGCAGATATGCATATTCACATTGGCAGAAGCGAAAATGGAAAACCAATTAAAATTACAGCTGCTAGAAGCTTGAATTTTGCCAATATTGCCAAAGAATGTGCATTAAGAAAAGGAATTAATTTAGCAGGAATAATAGATTGTGCTTCACCTTATGTAATTGAAGATATTGAAAATTTTTTAAAAACAGGTGAGGCTTATGAATTAGAAAAAGGTGGAATAATTTATCAAAACAAAGTCTGTATAATTTTAGGAAGTGAAATTGAGACTTCAGAAGTAAATGATGATGGAAAAACTGGAAGTGCACATAATTTATGTTATTTTCCACATTTGTCAGATATTAAAGGCTTTTCACACGAAATGTCATATCATATAAAAAATATAACTTTAAGTTCTCAAAGATGCGATTTGTCTGCTTATGATCTGATTGATATTGTTGAAAAGTATAATGGGATTTTGGTTCCAGCTCACTGTTTTACGCCTCATAAGAGTTTTTATGGTAATTGTACTTCAAGTTTGAAAAGAATTTTTAAAGAAAAATATGATAAAATATTTGCAATAGAGTTAGGCTTAAGTGCAGATACGTATTTAGCAGATAAAATTTCTGAGCTTGAAACAAAAACTTTTTTAACAAATTCTGATGCTCACTCTCTTCCAAAAATCGCAAGAGAATATAATAAAATGCAAGTAGAAGATATTAATTATGAAGAATTTATAAAAGTTTTAAAAAGAGAAGATGGAAGAAAAATTCTAAGTAATTATGGTTTAGATCCAAAACTTGGAAAATATCATAGAACATATTGCGAAATTTGTAATAAACAGATTCAAGGAGTAGCACCTGTTACAAAATGTGATACATGTGATAGTAGAAATATTACAATGGGTGTTTTTGACAGAATAGAAATTATAAAAGATAAATCTGAATCAAAAAGTCCAAGCTTCAGACCAGAATATATTTACCAAATTCCACTTAGCTTTATACCAGGATTAGGTCAAAAATCTATAGAAAAACTTTTAAATCATTTTGGAACAGAAATGACTATTTTACACAAACTTTCAAATGATGATATAGAAGCATTTATTGGTGAAAAGATTGCTAAGAATATCGAAAAAGCTAAAAACGGAAATTTTGAAATACAAGAAGGTGGTGGAGGAGTTTACGGACATTTAACTGCTAGTTAAAAAAGAATTCATAAAAAAGTAATTAAAAATAAAAACCTGAATATATTTTATGTATATTCAGGTTTTTGTTTAGGAGAGTTTTTATGAAATTAATTTTTGAATACATAAAAAAATATAAAGCAACATATATTGGAGTAGTAATAATTTTCATAATAGGTTTGTTTATAGGAGCTATAATTAGTTTTAGAACATCTGAAGATGAAAGAAATGAAATAAAAAACTATATTTCAGATTCAATTCAAAACTTAGAAGATTACAAAGACAATAAACAGGACATCTTTATTTCAACATTTACTCAAAATATGAAATTTATATTTATAACTTGGATTTTAGGCTGTACAATTATTGCAGGATTTACAATTTATATTTTAATGTTATATAAAGGTTTCTTGATAGGTTACATAATATCAATAGTTTTAAATATATTTGGAATTGCTCAGGGATTTAAATTTTTAAATATACTCTTAATCTTACAAAATATAATTATTTTACCAATGTTGTTCTTGCTTGCAACAAGCGGAATTAGACTCTATAAAGAAATTATAAAAAAGGAAACTGATATAAAATATGAGATTATAAGACATTGTGTTATTGGCTTTTTGTGTGTAGGAGCAGTAATAATTTCAAGTTGTATAGAAGCGTATTTTGCAGTTCTTTTTTTATAAAAATTTTATGAAAACTATTTACATTTTACATAAGATTTGATATAACATAAGTGTCTTATGTAAATAATTAATTGAAAAGGGATGGGAGCAAAAATGGAAAAACAGATAATGAACTTTCTAAATTTTTTAGAGAATGATAAAAAATTAGTAAGTAATACTTTACAATCATATAAGAGAGATATTTTACAATATAAAGAATATGTAGAAGAAAATAATATTAATTATTTAAAAGTTAATAGCAAAATTATTGAAAAATATTTTGAATATTTAAAAGATGAAGGAAAAAAGACGTCAACAATTTCAAGAAATTTAGCTTCAATTAGATCTTTTTATCAATTTTTGGTAAGAACTAAAAAAATAAAAAAAGATCCAACAATTACTATACAATCACCAAAAGTTGAAAAAAAAGCTCCAAATATTTTAACATCAAAAGAAGTAGAATTATTATTAGAACAACCAAATACAGTTGATTTAAAAGGAATTAGAGATAAAGCAATGCTTGAATTTGCATATGCAACAGGAATGAGAGTTTCAGAAATTATTGCATTAGATATAAATGATATTAATTTTAAAGATGGATTTGTAATTTGCAAATTTGGTCATAAAAAAAGAACAATACCTTTAGGACATATATCTTTAAAAGCTTTAGAGGACTATGTAAAAACTTCTAGACCTTATTTAATAAAAGATGAAAGCGAAAAAGCATTATTTGTTAATATAAATGGTAATAGACTTACAAGACAAGGATTTTGGAAAATAGTAAAATTCTATAAAGAACAAGCAAATATTTCAAAAGATATTACACCACATATTTTAAGGCACTCTTTTGCAACTCATTTATTACAAAATGGTGCTGATTTAAAATCAATTCAATCTATGCTTGGACATTCTGATATTTCTTCAACTCAAGTATATATGCAATTTCAAAATGAAAATCTAAAAGAAATTTATAAAAAAGCTCATCCAAGAGCTTAATATATATTTATTAAAGAACACTATTTAATAGCTATATTTAATTTGGTTGTTAAACAGTGTTCTTTTTAATTTAAAATATATTTATGAATTATTGAGTGATAGTATAATTTGTGATATAATAAACATTGTAACTCAATAACAAAGCTAGGAAAGGAAGGGATTATATGGATTTAAAAGCATTCCATGTTTCACCTGAGGAGCATAAAGCTCGGCAATTAATGCATCAGAAAAAAGGAAGTAAATTTAAAAAGTCTGTTGAGAGAACTACGATGTATGACTATGAAATTTTTGAAACTAAAAGTATGTTTGCAAATTATCCTCATGAGTTTGCTCTTCAGACAGATCCAATTTTTCAAAATGCTACATTTGGTGCAGTTGGAACTCTTCAAAGTGCAGGATGTGTTGTTTTTGTGACAGCATATATAATTTCTCACTATACTGGAGAAAAAATTAATATTTTAAAATGGAGAGAGGAAGTTGAAAAAAAGGGATACAGATCTTGGAATTTTGAAAATTTTCCAGATTCATTTACAAGTCGGTATATAGACTTAAAAGAGGTTCGTCAAAAATTAAGTAAATATGATGCACGAATTTCAAAATGCATGGATATGGAAAGCCTCTATAAGATTACTGGAAAACCTCAAGGAATTGGAGGCTCAATGTTCTTGATTGATAATGTAATACAAGAACTTGCAAAAAAAGAATCAACTGAGAATAAGCCTGTAAATACCAGACTTGATAATATTTGGGAAATATATGCAAATATTAGAAAAAAGATCATGGTACCACTCAGAGTTAATAACAGCATATATTATAATGATCCAAAAAGAAAAGGCGGCCATTATGCAATTTTAATAGGTCTTGATTTTGGCGATGCTGTTATGCTTGATTCTGTTAACGGTTTTTATAGACTTCCGTTTCAGAAACTTATGAAAGCTGCTACTGCAGACGAAAATTTAATTGCTGTTTGGGATCTGTTCGAAATAATTTAAACTAGCGTTGGAATCAAAATTGCGTCTTGGCTCTGGTCAAGGCGCTTTCACTTTTTATTTTATTAATAAAATTTGTATTGATAAATTAATAGAATTAATATATAATATATATCAAATTAATTATTATAGGGAGAAAAGGATGAACAAGAAATGGGAAGTATATGATCACAATAATAAAGAGATAAAAAATATTGCACAAAAATATAATATTTCTGAAATTTTAGCTACAGTGCTAATAAACAGAAATATTGTAAAATCAGATGAATATGTAAAAACGTTTTTGGAACCAACTAGAAATGACTTTCATGACCCATATAAAATGCCTGATATGAAGAAAGCTGTTGATAGAATTATGCAAGCAATAAAAAATAAAGAAAAGGTTATTATATATGGAGATTATGATGTAGATGGTATAACTAGTACAATGGTTCTAAAACAATTTTTAGACGAAAATGGATTACAGACTGGATATAAAATACCAAATAGACTAAATGAAGGATATGGACTAAATAAAAATGCAATTAAAGAAATAGCTGATCAAGGATATGATCTTATAATAACAGTTGATTGTGGAATATCAGGAAATGAAGAAATAAAATATGCTTATGAATTAGGAATGGAAGTTATAGTTACAGATCATCATGAGCCTTTAGATGCCATTCCAGATGCTGTTGCTGTAATTGATTGTAAAAGAGAAGATAACACTTATCCATTTAAGAGCTTAGCTGGATGTGGAGTTGTATTTAAATTAATTCAAGCATTATCTCAAGTTATGGAATTAGATGAAAAAGAATATTTAAAATATTTAGATATTATTTGTATCGGAACTATTTCAGATATTGTTCCTTTAGTTGATGAAAATAGAGTAATAGCCAAGCTTGGTCTCAAACTTGCAAATCAAACAAGAAATTATGGTTTAGCATGTTTATTAAATATTTGTGGTTTTAGTGATGTTAATTCAAATTCAGTTTCTTTTGGAATAGCTCCTAGAATAAATGCATGTGGAAGAATGGGTCATGAAGAAGAAGCTTTAAAATTATTTTTAAGTAAAAATATTGAAGAAGCCAAAAATATTACTGTAAAATTAAATGAGTTTAACAGAAAAAGACAGGAAATAGAAAAAATAATTTTTGATGAAGCGATTGAACAAATAGAAAAAAATCATTTAGATAAAAAATCAATAATTGTTGTGGGACATGAAAATTGGCACCATGGTGTTATTGGAATTGTTGCATCAAAAATTACAGATTTATATTATAAACCTAGTATACTAGTTTGCTTTGAAAATGGTATAGCAAAAGGATCTGGTAGAAGTATTTCAGGATTTGATTTACATAATGCCTTATGCGAATGTGGAGATCTATTAGAAAAATATGGTGGACATGAAATGGCAGTTGGAGTTAATTTTAAAATGGAAAATTTTGAAAAATTCCAAGAAAGAATGGAAAAAATTGCTAACCAATGCCATACTGAAGATTTAGTTTCAGTTATAAAAATAGAAGAAGAAATTAATTTAAGTGAAATAACAGTTAATGATATCGAGAGTTTAAAACTATTAGAGCCATTTGGCGAGGAAAACCGTATACCATTATTTTTATTTAAGAATTTGAAAATTGATTCAATAAGAACTTTGTCTGAGGGAAAGCATTTAAAATTAACATTAAAAGATGATAGAAATATAGTACAAGCAATAGGATTTAATATTGGAAATTTAGTAAATGAATACCGTTTAGGAGATAAAGTTGATGTTGTAGGATGTTTAGAAATTAATGAATTTAATGGGAAAAAGATGATACAAATTAATATGAAAGATATTCGTAAATCAATATAAATTATTTAAATTTTTACTTTATTTGTAGTTAAGGGGGTAAATATGCAAGATAAAAGTGAAAGTATAACAATTGAAGATATTATAAAAAATCAAAAAGCAAATTATTCTAAGTCAAATTCTAAGTTAATAAAAAAAGCATATGACTTTGCTAAACAATATCATGGTGACCAAAAGAGAAAATCTGGAGAGTCGTATTTAGTGCATCCATTAAATGTTGCATATATTTTATCAACTTTAGAATTAGATGATGAAACAATTTGTGCTGCTCTTTTGCATGATGTTGTTGAAGATACTCCTGCTACAAATGAAGATTTGATTCGTGAATTTGGTATAACTATAGCTAATATGGTTTCAGGTGTTACAAAACTTAGTAAGATTCAATATACAACAGCTGAGGAGGAACAAGTAGAAAATTATAGAAAAATGTTTTTAGCTATGGGTAAAGATATCCGTGTTATTTTAATAAAACTTGCAGATAGGCTCCATAATATGAGAACCTTAAAATATCTTTCAAGAGAAAGACAGATTGCAAATGCAAGAGAAACTATGGATTTATATGCACCTTTAGCAAATAGGTTAGGTATCTATTCATTAAAATGGGAATTAGAAGATTTAGCATTTAAATATTTATATCCTGATGAATATAGAGAAATTGTTGTAGGGCTTGATAAAAAAAGAGAAGAACGTTTAGAATTTTTAGATGTTATAAAAAAGGATTTATTAAAAGAATTAGATCATCAAAAAATTAAAGCAGAAATTACAGGTAGAGCAAAACATTTATATAGTATTTATAGAAAGATGCAAAGGGATAATAAAACTTTAGACCAAATTTATGATTTGTTTGCATTAAGAATTTTGGTTAATTCAGTAAGAGATTGCTATGCAGTTTTAGGTGTAGTACATGAGATGTATACACCAATGCCAGGAAGATTTAAAGATTATATAGCAGTCCCTAAGAAAAATATGTATCAATCAATACACACTACAGTTTTAGGAACAAAAGGAGTACCTTTTGAAGTTCAAATTCGTACATGGGAAATGCATAGAACTGCTGAATATGGTATTGCTGCACACTGGGCATATAAAGAGGCAAGTAATAAAGGAAAAAAACAATCTGTAGTTGTTACAGAAGATAAATTAGCTTGGCTTCGTGAAACTTTAGAATGGCAAAAAAATACAGAAAATCCAGGAGAATTTTTAAATACATTAAAAACAGAATTATATGATGAGGAAGTTTATGTATTTACTCCAAAAGGTTTAATTAAAGTTTTACCAAGAGGAGCAACTTCAATTGATTTTGCGTATTCAATTCATGAACAAGTAGGACATAAAATGGTTGGATGTAAAATAAATAGTAAGATAATGCCTATTACTACGCATTTAAAAAATGGAGATATAGTAGAAATCTTAACATCTGAAAATTCAAAAGGTCCTAGTCGTGATTGGCTTAAATTTGTAAAAAGTTCATCAGCTAGAAATAGAATAAATCAATGGTTTAAAAAAGCTCAAAGAGCAGAAAATATTGAAAGAGGAAAAGCAATAATAGAAAAAGAAGCTAAAAAACTTCCTGTAAAAGAATCTGAATTGTTTAGTAGAAATGATTGGATTAAATTTGCACTTGACAAATATCATATTGCAAGCTTAGATGATATGTATGCAAGTGTTGGATTTGGTACAATATCTCCTAATAAAATTTTAGCAAGACTTTTAGAAAAATATAATGAGGAACATGAAGAAGAAAATTTTGATAAGAAAATAGAGGAATTAGCTCTTTCAAATACAAGACCATCATATAAGCCATCTAAAAATGGTATAATAGTAAAAGGAATTGATAACTGTTTAGTAAAACTTTCAAAATGTTGTAATCCTCTTCCTGGTGATGATATTATAGGATATGTAACAAAAGGTAGAGGTGTTTCAGTTCATCGTACAGATTGTCCAAATATAAATGAATTATTGGAAGATGAAAATAGAATTATAGATGTATATTGGTATGATGAAGCTGAACGTGGTTCATACATAGTTGAGATTGAAGTTTTTGCAACAGATAGAAATGGACTTTTAAGAGAAATTTTAAAACAAATTGAAAATGCTGATGTTAAATTAATAGGAGTTAATACAAGAACAACAAAAGAGAAAATTGCAATTATGAATATATCATTACAAACTTCTAGTAGAGATGAATTACACAAAGCTGTAAACCAAATAAAAAAAGTAGAAGGAGTATATGATATTAAACGTAAAAGAGGATAAGGAGAAAATATATAATGAAAAAGATAAGAGAAAATAATAAACGGAATTACAATAGCTTCACTTGTAATTGTAATTATTGTACTCTTAATTTTAGCTGGAATTTCATTTTCTGCAATTATTCGGGGATAATGGAATTATTAAGTTAGCTTCTAATGCAAGTGATGAATCAGTGATTACAGCTGAAGAAGAAGTGATTGATGTTTCATATATAGCATGTGTGAAAGAAAATTCATATGGAGAAAATGTGACTGCTGAACAACTACAAAACAAATTGAAAGAACATGATAAAGATGCAAAAGTTACGAAAAATGGTGAACAATTAGAAGTCATTTTTAATGATACAAACAATAAATATACTGTATCTCTAAATGGAGATATTAATTTTGTAAGCAATTAATTACTGTAAAATAAAATATTAGATAAGGAGATGTTTTTATGTTAATACAAAGACCTAAAGGTACTAAAGATTTACTTCCAGAAGATACTTTTAAATTACAATATATAGAAGAAAAAATAAAGAATGTTTTAGAAAACTATGGATTTGGAGAAATTCGTGTTCCAGTTTTTGAACATACAGAACTTTTTCAAAGAGGCGTTGGAGAAACAACCGATGTTGTTCAAAAAGAAATGTATACTTTTGAAGATAAAGGTGGAAGAAGTATAACACTTCGTCCTGAGGGAACTGCAGGAGCTATAAGAGCATATCTTGAAAACGGAATGGCAAATAGACCAAGTCCTGTCAAATTATGGTATAATATGGCAATGTATAGATATGAAAATGTACAAAAAGGTAGACTAAGAGAATTTCACCAAATCGGAGTTGAAGTTGTTGGGGCAAGCTCATATTTAGCAGATGTTGAAACAATACTTTTAGGTAAAAGAATGTTTGATGCTTTAGGAATTAAGAATATAAAAATTAATTTAAATAGTATTGGTTGTCCAAAATGTAGAGGAGAGTATCAAAAAATATTAAAAGAATTTATTGGAAAAAACTTAGATAATTATTGTGATACATGTAAATCTAGGTTTGAAAAAAATCCGATGAGAATTTTAGATTGCAAAGAAGAAAAGTGTAAAAAATTAAATATTGGTGCTCCAAAAATGATTGATTATTTATGTGAAGAATGCCAAACTCATTTTAATAATGTTAGATCTGCATTAAATGCTCAAGGTGTTTCATTTGAAATTGATAGCAATATTGTAAGAGGCCTTGATTATTATACTAAAACAGTATTTGAATTTATAAATGGAAAAAATGGACTAACAGTTCTAGGTGGAGGAAGATATGATGGCTTAGTTCAAGAACTGGGAGGAACATATACTCCTGCAGTTGGATTTGCAACTGGTATTGAAAGATTAGTAGAAATGTTTGAAGAAGCAAACAAAGATCTTCTTCAAGAAAAAACCCCAAATTTATACATATTATCAGTTGGAAATGAGGAAAATAAAAAAGCAATTCAAATTGCAGAAGATTTAAGAGATAATAATATATATGTAGAAAGAGATTTATTTGAAAGAAGTTTTAAATCTCAAATGAAATATGCAGATAAAATAAATGCTAAATTCTTATTAGTAATTGGTGAAAATGAATTAATAACTAATAAAGCAAAAATAAAAAATATGTCAAATGGAGAAGAAATAGACGTGATCTTAGATTCTAAAAATATTTTAAATATAATAAAGTAAATTACTTGATTTTTTATAAAACAAAATGGTATTATATATAAGGAAATTAAAAAAGAATTATTTTTGAAAGGGGAAAAAAGATGGTAAAAAAGGTTGCGATTTTAACAAATGGTGGAGATGCTCCAGGTCTTAATGCTGTAATTAGAGCTATTGTAAAAACAGCTAGAACTTATGGGGTTGAAGCATATGGATATATAGAAGGATACAAAGGATTACTAGAAAATAACTATGTGAAATTAGATTTACAAGGAAATGCTTCAGGTTTACTAAATAAAGGTGGAACTATTATTGGAACTTCAAATAGTACAAATGTATTTAATTATAAAGTAGTGAATGAAGATGGAAGTGTTGAATATAAAGATCTTTCAGATATATGTGTTAAAAATATTAAAGATGCAGGATTTGATTGTCTATTTACACTTGGTGGAGATGGAACTCAAAAATCAAGCAGAGATTTTTCTTTAAAAGGAATAAATTGTATAGGTGTTCCAAAAACTATTGATAATGATGTCGCTCATACAGATATGACTTTTGGTTATAACACAGCAGTTTCTGTAGCTGCAGAAGCATTAGATAGACTTCATACAACAGCAGAAGCACATCATAGAATAATGGTTTTAGAGACAATGGGAAGATATGCTGGTTGGCTTGCTTTAGAGTCTGCAATTGCTGGAGGAGCAGATGTAGCTTTAATACCTGAAATTCCTTATGATATAAATAAAGTTGTTGATAAAATAAATGAAAGAAAATCAATGGGAAAAGAGTTCTCTATAGTTGTAACTTCAGAAGGTGCAATGCCAAAAGATGGAACAATTACTGTAAAGAAAACTTTAAATGATGGTTCTGGATTAGATAATATACGTTTAGGTGGAGTTGGTGAAAAATTAGCTTCTGAACTTGAAGAATTAACTGGTATGGTAGCTAGAAATACAACTTTAGGGTATGTTCAAAGAGGTGGTTCTCCATCAGCATTTGATAGAATTCTTTCAACAAAATATGGATGTAAAGCAATGGAATTAGCTATGGCAGGAATTTTTAATGTTTTAGTAACATATAAAAATGGGTCAATGAGCTATATTTCTTTAGAAGAAGTTGTAGGAAATAATAAAAAGATAGGAGCAGCTTCTGGTAATACTAAAGAAAGTAATATCAGAAAAGTTCCTATGGATGATGATTTAATTAAAGTTGCAAGAAATTTAGGAATTTGTTTAGGAGACTAACAGTCATATTATTTAAAAGTCTTTAATATAATTAAACAAATGTTATTAAAGAGGGCTTTTAAATAATGATAAATTTTGCTGTAATAAATTTAAAAAGCACTATAAAAAATTTGTGTAAAATTATTATAGTGCTTTTATTAATAATTGGAAGTGTTAATTTAAGTGATTTAATAAGAAATACTAAAATAGATCTAAATTACATCGATTTAGTGAAATCATGTATTGATTATAACTTTAATGATATTAATAGTATGGATTCACTTGAAAAAATTGTATTTAATCAGGAGATGCCAATATTAGCAGCTAGTAACAATATTATTGATAATTCTTCAGAAAATGTTTCAGCTTCCTCTTCTAGTTCAGAAACAAATTCGGAAAGTCAAAACGATGCAAATAATGATCAAACTGATACATCTCAAAATTCTATTGTTACTAACGAAAATACTGATTTAAGAAATTTAACTACAGAAGTTATATCTGAAAATAATATTTCTGAAAGTTATAATACAATATATGGAAGTGTAAAAATAAAAAACGAAACATCTTTTACACTTACTCAGGATATTCTTACTCCTAATATTGAGTTTTCAAATAAAACTGATGTTGTAATTTTTCATACACATACATGTGAAAGTTATACTCCAACAGAAACCAATTCTTATGTCGCTTCTCGGAAATTATAGAACTATTGATTTAAATTATTCTGTAGCTAAAGTTGGAAGCACATTAACTGATTTATTAAATACAAAAGGATATAATGTTTCACATTTATTAGATTATCACGATTATCCGCAATATAATGGATCATATACAAGATCATATGAAACAGTAAATAATTTTTTGGCATCTAATAATATTAATCCTCAGGTTGTCTTGGATATTCATAGAGATGCTGTTCGGAAGTAATAGTGCATATGCTCCTAGTGTTAAAATCGGAGATGAAGTAGTAGCCCAATTAATGATTGTTGTTGGAACAAATGGAGGAGGTTTATCACATGATAATTGGCAAACAAATTTAAAATTTGCAATAAAAATAGTTGAAAAAGCAAATGAGATGTATCCAGGGCTATTTAGACCAATTATAGTTAGAAATTCAAGATATAATCAAAATTTAGCTGATTGTGCTTTAATAGTTGAAGTTGGAGCAACAGGAAATACATTAGAACAATCAACAGGAAGTATGAAATATTTTGCAGAAGTATTAGAAGAAGTTATGAAATAAAAATTTGAAAACCTTAGTAAATTTTCAAATTTAAAGGAGAAATAACATGTTAATAATTGTAGAAAAATATTTAACTATATTCTTTATATACTCTATTCTAGGATGGATAGTTGAAATTATAAATGGATTAATTCAAACTAAAAAAATAGTTAATAGAGGATTTTTAATTGGCCCATATTGTCCTATATATGGAATTGGAGTATGTTTATTAACAGCTTTACTTAGTAAATATGCAAATGATATACCAATATTATTTTTTATGTCAATGCTAATTTGTGGTACATTGGAATATTTTACGAGTTATATAATGGAAAAGATTTTTAAAGCAAGATGGTGGGATTATTCTAAAAGAAAATTTAATATAAATGGACGTATTTGTTTGGAAACATTAATTCCTTTTGGAATTGCAGGTGTTTTACTAGTTAAATATGTAAATCCATTTTTCTTACAAATTTTAGAATTTGATGCCTTAAAATTTATATTAATAATAATATCTGTTGTATTTATAATTGATTTTGTATTTTCATTTAAAGGAATTTTAGGTTTTAGAAAGACAACAAAACAAGTAGAAAGAGAAGTTAAGGACAATACTGAAGAAATTTCTAAACATGTGAAAGAATTAGCAACAGAAAAATATGAAGAATTAAAAGAAATAGCTACCAAGAAAAAATTTGCATTTCATGAAGCCACAACTTACACTATAGTTAAATTAAAACAAGGTGCATCTGAAAAGATAAATGATGCAAAAGAAGATTTACAAGATGTAAGTAGAAAAATAAATATATCATATAAAAAAGCTAAAAGAAGTGTTCAATTTACAGGTAAGAAATTATTTAATAACTTAATAGAATCAAGAGAAAAATTAAGAGATAGATTTATGAAATATGAAAGCGAAAAAAATGCAAATAAATTAATAAGAGAAAAAGTAAAAGAAAAATCTTGGATTACAAGAAGACTTTTAGATGCATTTCCAAATATGCAGATTAAATTAAAGAATAAAAACGAAAAGAAGAATAAATAAACAAAAGAGCCATGCTTTATTAGAAAAGTAAGGCTCTTTTTAATTTCTTATTTCTAAAACTTTATGAGTATAATCTAAATTTCCTAAAGGATTATTCTTAAATCCTAAAGTATATATATTTGTAGCTAAGATATCTTTCATCATCATACTTTGAAGGTTCATATCTCTATTTGTATCTAAGAATTTTTTTACTGAAACAACAATTTTTATTTTTGGATTATTTTCTGCAATTGCAGAAATAATACGTTTTCCGTGTTTATTAAATCCTAATACTCTAATATATGGCATAACTTTTTTAGAAATTGTCATATCTTTTTTGGTGATATTTAATAAGCTATATAATAAAATTCTTCTAATTCTTGTTTCAGTATATCTTTTCGATTTAATTTTTTGAATCAATTCTTCTAGATTATTAGTCATATTTGATGCTTGTTTAATTTTATTTTCTAATCCTTCAGTAACATCAGCGAGATTTGCTATTTCTGTTATTGTCATTTTTCTTAAATTATATATAATTTCTTTTTCAAATACTTTAAGAGAAGGTACTATTTTTTCTTCTTCTGTAAGACGTTCTACAATTTCGTATGTCTCATAAGGAACAACAGTATGAATATTCTTTTTTTGCATTATCATAGTTCTAATTGCAGTTGCACTAGCAACTCCACTTTTTACATCATTTGAATTGTAATTATTATAATTTCTTTTTATTGTAATTGGGGTAATATTTGATTTAGATCTCTTTAGTGCCTTTAAATACTCAATTCCTAATATATTATTAGGTTTTTGTAATGCTTCAGTATAAATAGGAGAAGTGCCAAAATACATTTGTATAGCAATTTCACGAGCTTTAGGATATGAAAGCCCAGAACGTAATTGTCTTTTTAGAATTTCAGAAAAATCTTTTGGTTCTTTTGATAAAACTGTTGCTACATCATCTAATGGTTTTATTTCACCAATTTCTGAGCCAAATGATATATAATCTATAATTCCTAAACTATTTAATATTTTCACTGCTCCATCTGCAAAGTTTTCTGCACTAGATATTGCATAAAGAGTAGGAAGTTCTATTACCAAGTCAATTCCTTGTTTTAAGGCCATTTCTGTTTTGGCCCATTTATCTATAAGTGAAGTATCACCTCTTTGAGTAAAATTTCCACTCATGATAGCAATTGTGAAATCGGCTTTGGTCATTTCTAAAGATTTTTTCAGGTGCAGAATATGTCCATTGTGAAATGGATTATATTCAGAAACAATTCCTAACACACCACTCAAAATAAATCACCACCAATATATTGTAAAATTTAAAGATTATTGTTATAATATCATAGAAATTTAATTTTGTAAATGGATATGATTTAAGAAAGGCGAGAAAAATGGTAGTAATAGGAGTAACGGGAAATTCTGGAGCAGGAAAAGATACTGTAAGTGAAATTTTAAAAAGTGAATTAGATGCAATTATAATAGATGCTGATTCAATAGTAAAAGAAAATCAAAATCCAGGAAATGAATATTATGAAAAAATTGTAGAATTATTTGGAGAAAATATTTTAAAAAAAGATAAGAGTTTGGACAGAAAAGCTTTAGCAAATGAGATTTTTAAAAATGATGAAAAAAGAAATGATTTAAATAAAATTACTTTTGAATTTGTTCAAAATGAAGTAGAGAAAATTTTGAATACCAATGAAGATAGAGCATATGTTATTTTAAATTTCCCTCTTCTATATGAAGGAAATTTTGATAAAACTTGCAAATATGTTGTAGCAGTAACTGCTGATGAAGATACTAAAATAAAAAGAATAACAATAAGAGATAGAGTTTCTATTAGTATTGCAAGACAAAGAATAGAAGCTCAAAAGTCTGAAGAGTTTTATAAATCACATGCAGATTTCTTAATAGATAATTCATGTAAAGTTGATTATAAAGAATTAAGATTAGAAGTTTTAAATGTTGCAAAAAAAATTAAAGAAGAAAATTAATATAGTATGATGGAAGGATGAGAAAATGGCAGATGCAATTTTAAAAGAAGTTACTATATATACTGATGGAGCATGTAGTGGTAATCCGGGTCCTCGGTGGTTGGGGAGCAATTTTAATTTATAATGAATATCAAAAGGAAATTTCCGGAAATAATCCAAATACAACTAATAATATTATGGAAATGACAGCAGTTGTTGAAGCCTTAAAATTATTAAAAGAAAAATGTGATATTACAATTCATAGTGATAGTGCTTATGTTGTAAATGCATTTGAAAAAGGCTGGATAAAAAATTGGCAGAAAAATAATTGGAAAACGGCAGATAAAAAACCAGTAAAAAATATGGAATTATGGCAAGAAATGATAGAATTACTTAATAAACATGAATATAAATTTGTTAAAGTAAAAGGCCATAGTGATAATGAGTTAAATAATCGTTGTGATTATTTAGCAACTAGTGCAATAAAACAAATAGAAAATTTTTAAGGTAATTAAGGAGATGTTTAATAAAAAACAATGAAAGTATCAGATTTTAATTATGATTTACCAGAAGAATTAATTGCTCAGCATCCATATGATAAAAGAGATGAAGCAAGACTTATGGTATTAGATAGAAAAACACAAACAATTGAACACAAAGTATTTAAAGATATTATTGATTATTTAGAACCCGGGGATTGTTTAGTTATAAATAATACAAAAGTATTACCTGCAAGACTTTTAGGTAAAAAAGATACAGGTGCAAAAATAGAATTTTTACTTTTAAAAAGAATAGAAGGAGATTATTGGGAAGTAATGGTAAGACCTGGTAATAAATTAAAACCAGGAACGAATGTTTCTTTTGGAGATGGAATTCTAAAAGCAGAGATTTTAGAAGTATTAGAAGGCGGAAATAGGAAAGTAAAATTTGAATATAAAGGGATTTTTAATGAAATTCTTGATAAAATTGGATTAATGCCTCTTCCACCATATATAAAAGAAACTTTAAAAGATAAAGATAGATATCAAACAGTATATGCAAAATATGATGGCTCAGCTGCTGCTCCTACAGCAGGACTTCATTTTACGGAGGAATTATTATATAAAATAAAGAAAAAAGGTATTGGAGTTGCAAATGTAACTTTACATGTAGGTATTGGAACGTTTAGACCAGTAAAGGTAGAAAATGTAGAAGATCATCTAATGCATTCAGAACATTTTTATATAAAACAAGAAGATGCAGATAAAATAAATAAAGCTAAAGAAACAGGGCATAGAGTTATAGCAGTTGGAACAACATCATGTAGGGTTTTAGAATCAATAGCAGATGAAAATGGTAAAGTGGCTCCTACTGAAAGTGATACAAGTATATTTATATATCCGGGATATAAATTTAAATGTTTGGATTGTTTAATAACAAATTTTCATCTTCCAGAATCAACTTTAATAATGTTAGTTTCAAGTTTAGCAGGAAGAGAATTTATTTTAAAAGCATACAATGAAGCTGTAAAAGAAAGATATTTATTCTTTAGTTTTGGAGATGCAATGCTTATAAAATAATTTTATTGGAGATTAAATTAATGGATAAAAAATCTAAAGAAAAAATAAAAAAGTTAAGAGAAGAAGGAAAATATGATGAAATTATTGCTAAATATGGACTAGAAGCTCAAAACAAGGCTTTAGCAGAGGTTAGAGCTTTAGAAGCTACAGACGCAGTAATGCAACAATCAGAAAATGATTTTGAAGAAAGAATAAAAGTGGATAGTTCAAAATTAAGAAAAAATGACTTAAAAACTATATCACAAAAAGCAGATATAGTAAAAGTAGATACAGAACATGAAATGGAAAAATAATATTAGGAGGAATAAGATGACACAACCAATTACTTATGAATTATTACATGTAGATAAAAATTCTGGAGCGAGAAGAGGAGTAATACACACTCCTCATGGAGATATTCAAACTCCAATTTTTATGCCTGTTGGAACTCAAGCTACAGTAAAAGCAATGACTCCTGACGAACTAAAAGATATGGTTCATGCTCAAATTATTTTAGCAAATACATATCATTTATTTTTAAGACCAGGTCACAAACTTGTACAAGAGGCAGGTGGACTTCATAAATTTATGAATTGGGATAGACCAATTTTAACAGATAGTGGGGGATTTCAAGTATTTAGTTTAGGTGCTTTAAGAAAAATAACAGAAGATGGAGTAGAATTTCGCTCACACATAGATGGAAGTAGACAATTTATAAGTCCTGAAGTTTCAATGGAGATTCAAGAGGCATTAGGATCAGATATTATGATGGCTTTTGATGAATGTTGTCCATATCCATCAACTTATGAATACACTAAAAAGTCTATGGAAAGGACAACTAGATGGGCAGCACGTTGTAAAGAAGCACATAAAACAGAAAATCAGGGATTATTTGGAATAATACAAGGAGGTTTTTTCGAAGATTTAAGAAAAATAAGTGCATCAGATTTAATACAAATGGATTTTCCTGGTTATGCAATAGGAGGAATAAGTGTTGGAGAACCAAAAGAAGAATTTCTAAAAATGTTAAAATTCACTACTCCTTTAATGCCTGAAAACAAACCTCGTTATCTAATGGGGGTTGGTACACCTGATTATCTTATTGAAGCTGCTATTAGTGGAATTGACATGTGTGATTGTGTTTTACCAACAAGAATTGCAAGACATGGTACAGCCATGACAAGTCATGGAAAATTGGTTGTAAGAAATGCAACATATGAAAGAGATTTTACTCCACTAGATGATGAATGTGATTGTTATACATGTAAAAATTATACAAGAGCTTATATTAGACATTTATTAAATACAAAAGAAATTTTAGGTGTAAGATTGTTGTCAATTCATAATTTAAGGTTCTTGACTAAATTAATGGAAAGCGTTAGAATAGAAATAGAGAGAGATAATTTATTAAACTTTAAAAATGATTTTTATAAAAAATATGGTTATACTAAATAAAATAATTTTTACCTAGAAGGGAGTATTTATGGAAGGTTTTGATAAAAATATTTTTATAAACAAAGAAAAGCCATCAGGCAAAAAGAAAATGGTTCTAATTGGAATCATTTTATGTGTTGTTTTAATTCTTATTTTGGCATTATTAATTATGTTTTATAAGCAAATAGATGCGACAACATTTAAGCTTTATGTAAATGATACACAGGTTAGTTGTTCAAGTGATTTTTATATTACTGATGATAATGGAAATACATATGTAAAAGCAAGAGAATTGGCTGGTTTAATTGGATGGTCATATCAAAATGGAGAATATGGTACATTTACTGAAGATACTAACAGTGGATATATGCAAAATGAGTATGAAGTAGCTTCATTTGTTGCTGATTCGACTACACTAAAAAAATATATTGAAGTTTCTGAAACTTTATCTGAAGAAGATGAAGAAGATACAGAAGCTACATCTGATGAAGAAGAAACTACACCTACAATTGATATTATGGTTAATTCAGAAAATGGAACTTTAGAATCAATGGAATTAGAATTACCAGTAATTTCTTATAATGATCAGATATATATTCCTCTATCAAGTATAGATGATATATGTAATTGTAGTTATTCTGACGAACCATATAGAATGTATATATATGATATGAATTATTTAATTCAAGTTGCTTTACAGAGTGCTACGAATTTTGGATATCCAAGTATTAGTGGAACATATGAAAATTTAAGAGCATTATCTTATGGAATGTTAGTTGCGATAGATAATTCAGGAAGATATGGTGTTATAAATTTAACTTCAGGAGAAATTTTATTAGGATTTAAATATTCTGAAATGGTATTTAATCAAAATGTAAAAGAATTTTTAGTTAAAGCTCCTGATAATACTGTTGGAATTGTTGCATATGATGGAACTGTTGTTATATCTCCTAAAAATTATGATGACATTTCTGTTTTGAGTGATAAGTTAGGTTTATATTTAATTGAACAGGATTTGCAATATGGTGTAATGAATAGAGAAGGAGATACAATAGTTTATCCTGAATATGATAATATAGGATTATCTGATGAAGCTGTATATGTATTTGATTATAATGCAGAAGATAATAGATATGTATTATTTGATAGTACAATAATAGTAGAGGTTGATGATAAGTATGGACTTTATAATTTAGAAGGTGATAATGTTTTATCAGTTAATTTTCAAGGTATAGGATATATATCAGAGAGTGATCAAACTGCTTATGAAAATTCACTTGATGAATCATCATCAAGTTCTAGTTCAAACTCTAATTCTAATTCAAGTTCAAATAGTTCTGAGACATCAACACAAACAACAGAAAATGAAGGAAACAGTGTTTTAACAATAGATTTAGAAATAGAAAATGAAGAAGGTATAAGAGGAGAAGTTAATGGAATAGTAGTTGAACAAACAGGTTTAAATGGTGAATCAGCTTATGGAGTTTATGATGCAGTTCAAGAAAGATTAATTATTCCATGTGGTTGTACAAGAATATATTCAATAACAAGATCTGGAGTTACAACATATTATTTAGAGTATAATGGACAACAGATTGATTTTGAAGATTATATTATTCAAAATGATTTATATACAGCAATTGATGAAGCTGCTACTCAAGAAGATACAGCTACTACAAATACTGCAGTCGCAAATGAAGTTTCAGAATAAAAAATAGTTAAAAATAAAAGAACTCAAATTATTAATAATAGTTTGAGTTCTTTTTATATTAATTTTAAATTATAGCTATCTTTTTAATTGCTTAATATATATTATTTTTCATAAGTTTCAATATTGCTTGATGTATAATAATTCTATCCATATATTTTTTGTTTATTTATTTATATCTTTTTATTTATTAGTTAGGTATTTATTTGTGATTTATGATTATAGTATTTGTAAATAAAAAAGGAATATTGTATAATTAAATGCACGTAGGTAACATAAAAATATAGACACATAATTAAAAATCAAATAAAATGTTAGT
>CALXVK010000012.1 GCA_944391975.1 uncultured Clostridia bacterium | reverse complement strand
GGAGGTCAGCCATATATAATCTTAACAACAGCAGTATTAACAATATTAGGAACAGGAATATTCTTAATAAAGAAATATGTATTATAATTAAATAAAAATAAATTCCTTAAGTTTTAACTTAAGGAATTTATTTTTTAAGACATAGAAAATAATTTCAAACATTATGGATGTTACTATGTCTCTTTGCTTTAAAAATTAATTATTTTCCTAAAATTTGATTTACAATAAAAATTCTATATGATATAATTTTTATTGTGTAAAATTGTGAAAATAATTATTTTCTAAAATATATTCTAGAGGTGATATGGTTATGAATCAAATACTTGAATTGGGTACAGAGAAAAGAGGAAAAGCACCTAAAGGACATAAAGGTGGAGGAACAGCTTCTGATAAAATTGTAAAAGTTTTTGCAATTATTTTAATGTTATTTGCTATAGGATTAATTGGAAGTGGAGTATATAGTTTGGTAAGAAATAATGAAGATTCTTCAAATAATGGAAATACTGTTAGCCAAGCTCCAGTTAATGCTACGATTAATGCTATAATGGATGAAGCAAATGGAAATGTAATATTAACAGTTGAAAGTGAAATTGCAATAACAAAAGTTGAATATAATTGGAATACAGATACAGGAATGACTATTGATGGAGAAAATCAAACATCTCTTGAAAAAACCATAGAATTACCTGCTGGAAATAATACTTTAAATGTAAAAGTAACTGATACTCAAGGTAATGAAACTAGTCAATCATTTGATTTTGAATCAGAATCAGGTGATGATATTATAAGCCCTAATATAACTTTAGAAGTTACAGAAGATAAAAACTTGTTGATTACTGCAGAAGATGAAACAGAAATGTATTTCGTAACTTATAGATGGAATGATGAAGAAGAAACAACTGTATATGTGGATGAAGATAGTGAAGATAAAACTGTAATTACAGTAGAAATAGAAATTCCAGAAGGAACAAATACAATAACTGTTGTTGCTGTTGATGCAAGTAGTAAATATAATACTATAACAGAAACAAAAACTCTAACAGGTGTTAAAAAACCAGAAATAACTTACGAAGTATCAGCAGATGGTAGTGAAATTACATTCTATTGTACACATAGCAGTGGAATCAAAGAGATTTATTATACTTTGAATGATCAAGCTTATGCAGTAACATATACAGATGAAACAGGCTATCCAACAGAAGCAAGCTTTAGTCAAAAATGGGATGAAGGATATAACTATATAAGTTTAAATGTTACAAGTGTTGATGATACAGTTGGAACATTTGAAGGAGAATATACTTTTGGTGAAGCTGAAGAAAATTCTGAAGAAAATTCAGAAAATACAGCCAATACAGATAATACGACTGATACTAATACTGCAAACAATACTACTGATACTAATGAAACAAATGAATAAAGGAGAATATTTATGTTACAAGAAGTATACATTATTGATGATAAGGCAGAACTTATAAATAAAGTACAAGAAATTTTTAAAAATGAAAGAGAATATCATTTTGTAAGTGTTAAAGCTACTGATATGGAAATAGCATTAGAAAACATACCAACTCTTATAATAGTAGAGGATGATAATAATGAAATGTCAGCAGTTGAGATTTGCCAGAAAATAAGAAATAATGAAGATAATAATATAACACCAGTAATTGTAATATCTTCTAATTATGATCATGATTATAGAGTAAAAATATTAAATATGTCTGTTCAGCATTTTATTTTAAAACCAATTGATGAAAAATATTTTTATTATACAGTAAAGAATATTATAGATTTTGTTAGTATTAATAGAAGAATTAGTCCTCTTACAGGACTTCCAGGTAATGTGCAAATACAAACAGAAATGAAAAAGAGACTATTAAAAAGAGATGCTTTTGCTGTAATGTATTTTGATTTGGATAACTTTAAAGCATATAATGATGTGTATGGTTTCTCGAATGGTGATGAAGTTATAAAATTATTAGCAAGAATTATAGTAAAAAATATTCATAATATTGAATATGGAAATAATTTTATAGGACACATTGGCGGAGATGACTTTGTTGCAATCATTGATAAATATGATTATGATAAAATTTGTAAAGAAATAATTGATGAATTTGATAAAAAAATATTAGAGTATTATACAGATGAAGATATTGAAAGAGGATATGTAGAAGTTGCAAATAGAAAAGGAATTATTGAACAATTTCCTATTGTTTCACTTTCTATAGCAGTAGTTGAAGTTGAAAATGGAAATTTTGTTTCTCCTCTAGAGATTGGAGAAGTTAGTGCACAAGTTAAACATATGGCAAAAGAAATGATAGGAAGTACTTATGTAATAAACCGAAGAAGAGCCAAAAAATAAATTTTAATTTAAATATTTTTGAATTTTTTTATTGATTCGTTTTAATTTTAATTCAGCAAAAATACCATTTTGCTGAATTATTTTTTTCTTTTCTTCTATTAAACTTTTTACAATTTCTCTATTTTCTGGTTTTACTTTATATAAAATTTTGCTTAAGTTTATATTTTCTTTTACCAATTCCATATAGTCTTTTTCTTCCAATGTTTTTTCTCCTTTTCTAATAAAGAACTTATCTTAAAATTTACTTAAATTATACCATAAAGAATTGAAAAATCAATTAAAATATGATAGAGTTTATATCATGGTTTTATGATATATTTAAAGAGGTGATTATTATAAAAAGAAATTCAAAAGATACAAGAAAAACTAAAACATCAAAAGTTGGAAAAGTATTTAAAATTATTTTTCTAATAATAATTGTAGCTATTGTTATATTTTCTGGAGTAGTATTTGGAATGAGTGTTGCTTTATATGATGGAAATTGGAAAGCTTGTTTAGCAGATATAGCATCTAATTTCTTGGGTGGTGTAGAAACAAAGTATGTGCTTATATTAGGAGTGAGTGAAGATATTTCTACAGAACTTACAGATACAATGATGGTTGCTGGATATAATCCAGATACTGGAAAAGCGTTTTTGGTATCAATACCTAGAGACACATTTGTAGGTGAAAGTGAATCAAGAGCAAAAGCTTCAGATAAGATTAATGCACAATATCAAAAAGGCATAGAGGATTCATTAAGTGCTGCAGAAAAAGTAACAGGTTTAGAGATAAATGACTATATAGTTGTTAAAACCAGTATGTTAATAGAATTAGTTGATTTAATTGGTGGAGTTGAATTTAATGTTCCAATTGATATGGATTATGATGACCCAACTCAAGATTTACATATACATTTATCTGCAGGAACACAAGTATTAAATGGTGAGCAAGCAGAAGGACTTTTAAGATTTAGACATAATAATGATGGATCTTCATATCCTGGTTCATATGGTGATAATGATTTTGGAAGAATGAAAACTCAAAGAGAATTTATTAAAGCTGTTGCTTCTCAAACATTATCTTTTGGAAATATTACTAAAATAAATAGTATTATAAATGCGGTATCTGATAATTTAATAACAAATATGAGTACAAGTGAAATATTAGCTTATGTTCCTCAAATAGCAGTTTTTGATACATCTAACTTAGTAACAGAACAAATTCCAGGAGAAACAGATACGTTAAATAGAGTTTCATTCTTTCTATATGATGAAGACGAAACTGCAGAATTAATGTCATCACTTGTATCTAATATGAATGCTACAGGTGAATCAGCTGAATAATTTTTGTCTTTAATTGTTTATTATAAGTTTTGGTTTGATTTGTTTATTTATTTATTATATTTTTGAATAGTGCTATTAGTCCAGTTTATAGAGCAGTATATATTTTTCTTTCATTCCGCTCCTCGGCTTCCGGCGTGCCTGAACAAATTCTAATTAAATTCAAGCGAAACTTTCCGCTGACGGGGCATCGGCTTTTCACTTGGATTTAATAAGAATTTCTAACAGTCACTCTGGTCACATTCGTCGTTTCATTACAGAAAATTATATACTGCTTTATAAACTTAGTTTTGCGATTATTTTTTATTTTAATTTTATATTTAAAAGGAGTTTAAAATGATTTTAGAACAATTAAGAGTTGATACTACAAAAGGTATAACAACAAATGTTTATATAGTTGTTAGCCAAAATGAAGCCATGGTTATTGATCCAGGTGGAGAATCTAATAAAATTATAGATAAATTAAATGAATTAAATGCAAATTTAAAATATATCGTACTTACACATTGCCATAGTGATCATATTGGTGCTGTAACAGATCTTCAAAAGATTAAAGGTGGAGAAGTTTTAATTTCAGAAGAAGATGGAAAAGCAGTTAATAATCCAATTAGAAATTTGGCTCCTTTTATGGGAAGCAAGTTAGAAAAAATAAAAGTAGATAGATTTTTATCAGAAGGGGATAAAATTAAATTAGGTAATGATGAGTTTGAAATTATAGAAACACCTGGTCATACAAAAGGTGGGATATGTATTTATTTTGAAAAACAGAAAGTTTTGTTTTCTGGTGATACTATTTTTAAAAGAACATATGGTAGAACAGATTTACCAAGTAGTAGTTATCAAGATATGAAAAAATAAATAAAAAAATTAATGAAATTACCAGATGATATTAATATATATCCTGGTCATGGAATTTTAACAAATATTAAAGATGAAAAGAAACTTTATGAATAAAAATTTTTTAAAGAAAAATAATAAAAAATAAAAGTGGTAAAAAATGTTTGTATAAAAAATAAACATTTAAACTTTTAAAAGAAATAGGAGGAAAGTATGGGAGAAAAACAAATCTTAATAAAAGAAGGAATTAAAGCTCATTTTATAGAAACAGACTTATTCAAAACAAATTTAATTTGCGTTATTCTTACAACAAAGCTTGAAAGAGATAATGTTACTAAAAATGCTTTAATTCCTTTTTTACTAAGAAGAGGTACAAATAATTTAAAAACACAAACAGAAATTAATAAAAAATTAGAAGAAATGTATGGAGCAACTTATGATTGCGGTATTGATAAAATTGGTGATAATCAAGCTCTTAAATTTTTTGTAGAGACAATAAATGATAAATATACTTTATCTAAAGAAAACTTACTTGAGGAATCTTTAGATGTTTTATTTGATATAATTTTTAATCCATTAATGAAAGATGGAAAATTTAATGAAGAATATTTAAAAATTGAAAAAGAAAATTTAAAAAAGGTTATAGAATCTAAAATTGATAATAAAGCTGTATATGCTTTAAACAGATGTATAGAAAATATGTATGATAATAAAGGATTTGGAATATATAAATATGGATATTTAGAAGATGTTGATAATATTGATAATAGCAGTATTTCAGATTCATATAAAAATTTAATTAATAATTCAAAAATTGATATTTATATTTCAGGGAATTTTGATGAAAATAAAATAAAATCATTTATTGAAAATAAGTTATCTAATATAAATCCTAGAAAAGAAGATATTATTACAAACAACTTTTCCACAGAAAGTAAACAAAAAGTGGAAAACATTAAAGAAATTCAAGAAGAAATGAACATAACACAAGGAAAATTAGTTATGGGATTAGATGTACTAAATCCTGGAAAAGATATTCAAGATGCAGTAAATGTTTATAATGCTATTTTAGGAGGAAGTGCTAATTCATTTTTGTTTCAAAATGTTAGAGAAAAGGCCGGTTTAGCTTATACTGCAAGATCAACTTATAATAAAATGAAAAGCAATATTTTTATTAATTGTGGAATTGAAATTCCAAATTATGAAAAGGCAGTTAATATTATTAAAGAACAACTTAATAATATGAAAGATGGTAAATTTAGTGATGATGATTTAGAAAATGCAAAAAGATTTATTATAGCGGGAATTAAAACAATTGAGGCAGAACAAGATACGGAAATTGTTTTCTATATTGGGCAAGAAATAGCAAAACAAAAAATAGAAATAAAAGATTATATATCTAATATAGAGAAAATTACAAGAGAAGATGTAATAGAGGCTGCTCAAAATATTCAGATAAATACTATATTCTTTTTAAGGGGGTAAATTAAAAGATGCAAATTATTGAAAATGACAAAATCAAAGAGATAATGTATAAAGAAAAACTAGATAATGGTATGGATATTATAATTATCCCAAAAAAAGGTGAACAAAAAAAGTATATTATCTGGGGAGTAAATTTTGGTTCAGTTGATAATAAATTTATTCTTGGAGATAGTAATGAAGTTACTAAGATTCCAGATGGAATAGCCCATTATTTAGAACATAAAATGTTTGAACAGAGAAGTGGTATAAATAGTTTAGATGCATTATGTGCATTAGGAGTTGATGCAAATGCATTTACAACAAATAATTTTACAGCATATCTATATGAGTGTACAGATAATTTCTATGAAGCTTTAGATGAATTTATGGATTATGTACAAAATCCATATTATACAACTGAAAATGTTGAAAAAGAACGTGGTATAATTGAACAAGAAATTGCTATGTATGATGATGAACCAGAATGGCAACTTTATATGAATACTATGAAACTTTTATATAATAAACATCCTATGCGTATTGATATAGCAGGAACTAAAGAATCTATTGCAGAAATTAATGAAAATACATTATATACAATTTATAATAATTTTTATACTCCGGAAAATATGGCAATTGTAATTGTAGGAGATTTTAAACCAGATGAGATATTACAAGAAATCAAAAAGAGAATAATAAAAAAAGCTTCTAATGTAAAAATTACAAGAGTTACAGAAGATGAACCTGAAGAAATTTGTGGAAAAAAGATGGAAGTAAAAATGGATATAAGTAGACCTATATTTATGGTAGCTTATAAAGTAAAAATGAAAAAAGAAAATATGGTAAAAAAAGATTTGGCTTTAGAGATTTTAGGTAATATTATTTTAGGAAAAAGCTCAAATTTATATCAAAAATTATATAATGAAGGATTAATTTCTTCTGAATTTGGGTTTGATTTTGAATATGCTAGAGATTATTCACATTTTGTTATTGAAGGCAGTTCAGAAGAGCCAGAAAAAGTTATTGAAGAAATTAAAAATGAAATTGATTTTTATTTAAATCAAGGAATAAATGAGGAAAATTTTGAAAGAATCAAGAAAAAAGTATATGGAGATATGGTAAAAGACTATAATGATGTAAGAACTATTGGAAATCAAACTATGTCATACTATTTTAAAGGTATAAATTTATTTGATTTCTTTGAAGAATTTGACTCTATTTCTAAAGAATATACAGAACAAATTTTAAAAGAAGTTTTTGATGAAAATAAAAAGGTAATATCTATTGTAAAAAATAAGGAATAAAATAATCTGGAAGGAAAATAAAAATGAATGTAGTAACATTTCCTGGACTTGGTTTAGAAATAAATATTCCTAGATATTTATTACAAATTGGAAATTTAAAAATCCATATGTATGCTTTTTGTATTGTACTTGGAATTATAATTGGACTAATTTTAGCAAGAATTTCAAAAGAAAAGTTTGATATCAATTATGATGATGTCTTAGAAATTGTAATTGGTTCTATAATTTTTGGAACAATTGGTGCAAGAGTTTATTATGTTATTTTTAATTTAGAAACATATATGCAAGACCCCTTAAAAATATTTGATATAAATTCAGGGGGACTTGCAATTTATGGTGGAATAATAGGAATATTGATATTTATTCTTATAAAATGTAAAAAAGATAAAATTTGTTTTTTAGATGTATGTGATTATTTAGTTCCGTATTTAGCTTTAGGACAATCAATAGGAAGATGGGGAAATTTTTTTAATATTGAAGCATATGGAGAAGAAACAACATCAATATTGAGAATGGGAATTAATACTGTTTCTGGATATAAAGAAGTTTACCCAGTATTTTTATATGAATCTATTTGTACATTTTTAATTTTTATAATTTTAAGAATAATGCAGAAAAAAAGAATTTTTAAAGGGCAAATTTTATATTTATATTTTATATTATATGGATTTATAAGAATGTTTTTAGAAGGCTTTAGAGTAGATAGTTTATGGATTGGAAATTTTAGGGTTTCGCAAGTTTTGTCTTTAATACTTTTTGTCACTTTTTTAATAATTTACTTTATTAAATTAAGAAAAAGTCGAAAAATGTAGTTTTTTGTAAATTACTGTAATACGAAAATACGAATAGTTTTCGACATTTTATTGACTTTAAATTTTTATTATGGTAACTTAAAAATATACAAAAGAAAAATTTGTAAAAAGGAGAGAAAAGGATATGTTAAATGATGAAATTTGTAAATTAAGAGATAAGTTAAATGAAAGTATTCTAAATGGAAAGGACTATGATACTATTTATTCAATAAGTATAGAGCTTGATGAATTAATTGCAAAGTTTTATAGAGAAAAAATTAGATAAATAGTATACTTTTTTTGTAATTTATTATATAATGACATCAGGTGATTTAGATGAATAATAAATTAATAAGTGAAGAATTAAAATATGATGGACCAAGATTTAATGTAGTGCAGAAAAAATATGTAAGAGATGATGGAGTTGAGATTGTTAGAGATATTGTAAATCCAGGAGAAGCCGCTATTATTTTGCCTATTAATGAAAATAATGAAGTTATTTTTGAAAGACAACTAAGAGAATCAATAGGAAAAGTTTCTTTAGAACTTCCAGCTGGTAGGATTGATCCAGGAGAAGATGCTGCCCACGCTGCTAAAAGAGAATTAGAAGAAGAAACAGGGTTAATTGCAGAAAAATTAGAACATATGATAACTTTATATCCATCAACAGGATATACAAGTGAAAAAGTACATATATTTCTTGCTAAAGATTTAAAAAAAGGTCAAGTAAAGTTAGATGCAACTGAAGAAATTTTAGATTTGGTTAAAATCCCAATTGAAGAATGTGTTGAAAAAGCTAAAAATGGAAAACTTGAAAATGCTAGTGAAATTATAGCAATTTTAATATATAATATTAAATATATGAACTAATGAAAAGGAGTAAATATGGATTTTTTAGAAAACTTATCTAGAGAAGAATTAACAAATATAGTAAGAATATTTGACATTCAGATTGCTATAGTAATTATGTTGGTAGTGTTTGTAACTAAATCTATTTTTGCTAAAGTTGTTATAAATATTGTTTACAAAATTCAGAAACGAAAAGGTAATCCAAAAGATAGTAGTATGTATAATACTTTGAGATGGATGTATGTATTTATTGGATTATATTTAGCATCAAATATTTTACCTATTGGTGGAGAACCTGCTGTTATAATAGAAACATTTTTTAGAATAGTATTAGTAGTTTTTGTAACTCAAACTATTAATAATACTATCTTTGTTAAAGATTCACTATTGTTTAAAAGGAAAAAGAATAAACCAATTAATGAAACAATTGCAGTATATGCTTTTAGAATTTGTAGAGTAATTGCTTGGCTTATAGCAGCTTATGTTATTTTCTTAGTATTAGGTCTTGATTTAAGTGGATTAATCGCTGGTCTTGGAATTGGAACTGTTTTGATTTCTTTGGCTGCGCAAGATACAGTAAAAAGTTTACTTAGTGGTTTTTCAATTTTGTCTGATAAACCATTTGTTATAGGAGATTTTGTTCAAGTTGGGCTTTATTCTGGAACAGTAATTAATATAACATTTAGAAGTACACGTATTAGATGTTTAGATAATTCTATTGTTACTATTCCAAATTCTACTATAACAACAGATTATGTAATAAATTGGAGCAAATTAAAAACTAGAAGAATTGAATATAATTTAACAATTGATATGGATGCTTCAATAGAACAAATTAAAAAAATTGTAAAAGAAATAAAAACAGTTTTATGTGCAAAAGATTATGTAAAAGAAGACACAGTTTATGTAGGATTTAATACTATATCTTCATATAGTAATGATATAACAATATTCTTTTATGTAACAGAAACAGATTATAATAAATATTTAGACTTAAAACAAGAAATTAATTTAGAAATTTTAAAAATATTAGAAAAAGAAAATGTTAGTTTAGCTTTTCCAACTGAAACAATTCATGTAAAAAATATAGATGATAAAAAAGTAGATATTTCTAAAAAAGACGAGGCCTAATTTAAAGGCTTCGTTTCTAGTTTAAGTGTATTTTAGGAGGAATTTTAAAATATGAAAGCTTTAATAACAGGTGCTTCATCCGGTATAGGACGAGATATGGCAAGATATTTATCTCAAAAAGGTTGTAATTTAGTTATAGTTGCTAGGAGACAGAATCTATTAGAAGAATTAAAAAAAGATCTTAAAACAAATATTGAAATTGAGGTAATGGATGTAAGTAAAGAAGAAAATATTTATCATTTATTTCAAAAACATCAGGATATTGATATTTTGATAAATAATGCTGGTTTTGGAAAATTTGGTGAATTTGTAGAGATTGATATTGAAACTGAGATAAATATGATAAATACAAATATTGTTGCAGTTCAGATGCTCACAAAATTGTATTTACAAGAGATGGTAAAGAAAAATAGAGGATATATTTTAAATGTAGCTTCTATTGCTGGTTTATTGCCTCGGAGGACCTTTAATGGCAACTTATTATGCAAGTAAATCATATATAGTTTCTTTAACAAGAGCTGTATCAAAAGAATTAAAAATAAAAGATTCAAGTGTTTATATAGGAGCTTTATGTCCAGGACCTGTAAATACTAATTTTAATGATGTTGCAAATGTAAAATTTTCTTTAAAGGGACTTCCAAGTGAATATGTAGCTAAATATGCAATTGATAAGATGTTTGAAAAAAAGGATATAATAATACCGGGAACTCAAATAAAAATTTTATCAAAATTATCAAAATTAGCTCCTACGAGTTTAGTTTTAGGTATGACATATAAACAACAAAAAAGAAAAGGAAAATAAAATAAGGTAAAAAAATGAAATTTGGAAAAATATATGATACTTCAATTGGAAAAATTAATATTATTCAAGAAGGAGAATATATAGCTAAAATAGGTTTTGATGAAGAATTAAAAGATATAGAAATAAAAGAAACTAAGCTTATTTTAAAAACAATTAGCGAGATAAAAGAGTACTTAGAAGGAAAAAGAAAAGAATTTGATATTCCAATAAAGCTACAAGGAACAAAGTTTCAGAAAAAGGTTTGGAATGAGCTTTTGAAAATTCCATATGGTGAAACTTGTTCTTATAAAGATATTGCGATTAGAATTAATAATGAAAAAGGAGTTCGAGCAGTTGGTATGGCAAATCACAATAATCCAATTGCGATAATAGTGCCATGCCATAGAGTAATAGGAAAAAACGGAAAACTAGTTGGATATGCTGGTGGAATAGATATAAAATCCAAATTGCTTGAGATTGAAAAATTATTTAGTTAATTTGTATAAGGCATATTGGTTTAAAGATACACCTTCTTGTTCAGCTTCAATACTTAATTGATAATGAAGAGATTTTGGAATTCTTATCATATTATTTTCACTTATTTGAATTTTGGTATAATATTTAAACTCTCGCATATTATGAAATATAATTTTTGTAATATATGGGAGGATTTTTTATGTTATTATTTTCTAAGATGCAAGGTACAGGAAATGATTTTATTATTATAAATTGTCTTAACCAATTTTTTAATTATAATCTAAATATACTTTCTAAATTTTTATGTAATAGAAATTTTGGAATTGGAGCAGATGGGGTTATTTATATTTTTCAAAGTAGTATAGCTGATTATAAAATGAGAATATTTAATAGTGATGGTTCAGAAGCGGAAATGTGTGGTAATGGAATTAGATGCTTGGGAAAATACTTATATGAAAAAAATATTACTTTGAAAACTGAATTAAAGATTGAAACATTAGCTGGAATCAAAGATATAGAATTAAATTTTCAAAATAAAAGTGTTTTTGGTGTTAGAGTTAAAATGGGAAAACCAATTTTTGATTCTGAAAAAATACCAGTATTTTTGCCTAAAACGGTTCAAAATAGTGAGCCTTGTGAAGTAAGTATAAAATTAGATAATACAGAATATAAATTTAGTTTAGTATCTATTGGAAATCCACATGCAGTATGTTTTGTAAAAGATTTAAATAAAATTAATATTTTTAAATTTGGACCAAAAGTAGAAAATTATAAATATTTTCCTACAAAAACAAATGTAGAATTTGTTCAGATAATTGATAGAAATAATATTAAAATAAAAGTATGGGAAAGAGGAGCAGGAAACACTATCTCTTGTGGTACAGGAGCATGTGCATCTGTTGCGTGTGGTGTAAAGCATGATTTTATTGATAAAAATGTTACTGCAATTTTAGATGGGGGAAAATTACATATAAATTATATAGATCATATATTTATGAGTGGCCCTGCAGAATTTGTATTTGAAGGAAGAATAGATTTATAATTTTATAAAATTTCTAATTTTTGTGTAAAAAAATTATTATCAGTTATTGTGTATAAGTTAAGATTTTTATGTTTATTAACTATTTTATTTACTTCCCATAGGCCAAGTCCAGAATGATTTAATTTACTAGAAAAATTTTTCTCAAATATTTTCTTTATAGAAATATTTTTATTAAGATATGTATTTTCAACTAAAATTAATTGTTTATTATTAGAATATTTGAATGATATATTAATAATTTTTTTAGAGCATTCTTTAGATGCTTCAATTGCATTATCTAAAAAAATTCCTAAAATTTTAGTTAAATGATATGAGTCTAAGTTAATTTTATTAATATCACTTATAATATTTAGGCTCATTTTAATATTAAGCTTTTCAGCTTTATTGTATTTGTCTGCTATAATACTGTAAACTGCAGAATTAGCCATAAGCTTTGAATGATATCTATATAGATTATTTACTTTAAAACATTCTGGAACCAAATTATTAAAATATTCTTTTAAATCATATAAATTATTTGTTTGAATATAGCCTCCAATTGCTTGCATGATATTATTAAAGTCATGTCTAAAAGAACGAGTTGAATCGTTTACCTCGTTTAAAGTTTTGATTTCTAATTTTTGCTTATGAATTATGATTTTTAAATAAATGATATAAATAATTAGGATGAAAATTGGAATGACTAAAAATTTTTTTATTACTATAAATAGAATGGTACAAATTAGAGATACAAAAATTACAAGTAATTTGTCTGTTTTTCTCATTTGTAAAATCCTCCAAAAAAAGTACTAACAAAACAACTATAAAGTAAAAAGCAGATTTTGTCAAAATAAATCGATTTACAAAATTCGACAAAATCTACTTTTTGTTTAATATTATTTTATTTTTAAATTAGGATTATCTTCTAAAATTTCATTTGCTAAACTTGTATTGTCATCAAATAATCTTACATATCCTTCAAGTGATTTAGCTTTTTCTTTTAATACATCTACATCTGAATTTACATATATTTTTGCTTTTCCTTTACCATTTTTTGCTTCTTGAATTAAATTAGATACAGGAGAGTTTCCATCAAAAGCTACTACAACTGAATTTCTTCTTTCAAAAATTTCATAATTAAAACTTTTATATATTCCAAGCTCAGATGGATCTGGTGAAACATAAACTCCTGCTAAATCTTGATTGTTATCCAAGTTTTCTTTTACATCTTCTGAAATATATTTTGGAACAATAGCTGTTACATTAAATTTTTTATGTAATTCTTTAGAAATATCTAAAACAGCTCTTTCATATCCTTGCATTTTATGTCCAATTAAGATATATGTATTTTTGTTATCAATTTTTTCTAAAAGTTCTTTTAAAGCTTTTTTAGTATTTTCATTAAGTGTTGTTCTTCTACCTTTTGAATTAAAGCTTCCTCCAGCAATTATAATAGGAGTTTTATCAAGAGGAAATTCTTTGATTCTCTTTTTGAATATATTATAAGAATTTAGATTATTAGTAGATTCCTCATCTTCATATGAAGTAGAATCTATATTTGCAAGATTTTTTTCTTTTTCTTCAGTTAAAGCCTGAATTATATCTCTTCCATTTAAAAATTCTTCGAATTTTTTAGATTTTTCTTCAAAATATTTTTCTCTTCTTGCTATTATTTTATCTTCAACTTCTCTCATTTTAGCAAATGATTCATAATTTACATCTAATAAATTTCTTAATGCTATTTGTTCATCAATTGTATCAATTCCATAAAATCCGCATCCATCAGTACCTTGAACACATTTTACTCCAGCTTCTAAGTATTGTTTAATAGGGTGATTATTTAAATTTATTAGATTATTTAATCGTACATTTGATGTTAATTGAAACTCAAGAACTACATCTAAATCTTTCATTTTGTTTATAATTCTTTTACCATCTTTCGAATTTAAATCTGGCACATATAAACCATGACCTATTCTAAATTGAGGAGCTCTTTTTCCATTTGGAACACATATTTTCATACAATCTAATGCTTTTTCAACATTATCTTTATAACTATCTGTTTCTCCTGCATGTATTCTAATTGTAAATTCATTATCTTCATATACTGCATATTTTACAATCTCTTCAATAATATCAGAGAATTCAGTTACATTATTTATTTCTTCACCAACTAGGTCCATACCTACTACATAAGGGCTTTTAGCAACAGCTTTTATTACAGCAGCACTTTCAATAGTTTGTTTAGTAGTAAATAAAGTTCTACTTACTGCTGCTAAATATCTAAGCTTTACACCTGTTTCTTTTTCAATCTCTGGCATTATTTCTGATGTTTCAGCAAGATTAACAAATCCGGCTTCACCTCTCAATAATGTTGTACTTGCCATTTCAACATATTTTATATCTTGTTTTTGATAATCTCTTGCAATCCATAGTAACATATCCTGATACATAGAGTTATGTTCATAAACACTTCCTGGCTTTTTGTCTTCTATCATTTTAAGTAATGCTGATTTAACATCTGGATCTTCAATTTTATTAATTTTATCTAAACTTAAATCTATTTTTTCAGTACTATTTACAGCTTTACCTCTGATAATTGCATATATATATTGGATTGTTTTTTCTAAATTAGTAAAAACTGCTTGGCCATCTTTAAATAAAACTAAACTATTTCTTATTTTAGTGATGTTTTCTTCAGCATTTTCAAGATTATTTAAAATTAAATCAGCCATATTAATTGTAGTTTCATCATTTATTTGTCTTTCTAATTGTTTACCAACTAGTTCTGAGTTTATATATTTTTTTTCAATTTTCTTTCTTTTATCAGAAAGCAAAGTGTCTTGTTTTTTAGTAATTTTTAAACCTAATTTTTTTACACGATATAGGGAATACTCTATTTGATGAACTATTCCTAAAGCAATTAATGTATCTGGTTGTAATATTTGATTTATATGTGTATGTAAATCTGTTTTAAATTTTGATTCCTTTAAAATATATGATTTTATAATAGTTTTGTCTATAGGAAGTTTATAATCTTTTGTTTGGGCCATTAATAATTTTATTATTGCAGGAATTTTTGCTTTTCTTTCAATTTTTCCATTTGGATAAATATTTGCAATTTTAATTCCTCCTAGTCTTAGAATATAAACTTCTTCTCCGTCATCATTAATAAGAGCTTGAAGATGACCTTTTATAATTTTCATGTCATTTTCATCTTTTATAGTCTCAAGATTAGCAACTTTTGCTAAATTTGTTATTAAATTTCCAGAATTATGATTTGGAGTTCTTATAATATAAGTTAATTCATTAGGGTTATCTGATTTAAATAGATTTACGACAATGTCTTTTTCTTTATCTAGGTAGAACTTTTTAAAAAAAACTAGATTTTCCATTATTAATATTATCCTTTATTATATTTAGGTTTTTATAAAGGCTCCCTATAAACCTTAGAAAAAATTTATACAATCTCAGCATTTATTATAACACAAAAAAACTAGGGAGACAATACTTTTAGCTTAAAAAGTTTACATAAAAGCAGTAAATAGATAAGGACGGAACAAGTGGACGGCGGGACAAAGGGACGGTTCTCCTGTCCCGTAGTCCACTTGTCCCGAAAGTGTTCCTAAAAGATTGAGAAATTTTTAAAACTGTCTTGACAAAAATTACTCTAATTAATATTATATTATTAGTAAAATAAGGAGTTTAAAGTATTATGGAAGAAAAACAAAAAGAAGAGAAAAAATATCCAGATCAGCTTACGGATGAGAAGCTTGAATATATTTATATAGGTCTTATTTTAAATGATCCAAAAGTCATGTCAATGTACTATTTTTTGTATGAAGATTGTCTTTTTTCAAATGAAGAATTATATGACATATATAAATCTATATTATTTCAAGAGGCAGAAAGATATGCACCTGCAATTGCAAAGGAAAAATATAATATTCCTAGGGAAAAAGCTAATACATACGCAATGAAACAACAAATAAAAGCAGAAATAGCAGATAAAAATTACAATATAGAGTATATATATACAGAATTAAAAAAATTATTTATTTTGAAAAAATATTATGTAGCCGCTGCAACTAAAAGTATTAGAAAAAAGATTTTAGAAATACAACATTATAAGTTATATAATGAAATGTCAGTTGAAGAAGTTGAAGGAGCTATAGAACAAATAGGAGTTACTAATAATTTAAGTCAAGTAGTTTTAAATGAAGATGCAACTTCATATTTACTTAGTGGAGAAAATAATCTAAGTAATGGTGTACCGATGCCATTTCCTATTTTAACTAAAGTATTTAAAGGATTGAGAAAAGGTGAAACTATGGCTTATGCAATGCCTTCAAATGCTGGTAAAAGTAGGTTCACAGTTGATATAGCTGCATATTTGGCTTTTATTCAAAAGAAAAAAGTCTTAATTATATCAAACGAGATGTCTGAAGAAAAAATGAGACTTTGTTTAATTACTACAGTTCTTAATAATCCAGATATGCAAAAATTACATAAGCAAGATATTATAAAAAATGAAGGAGAACTTTTAGAGCTTAAATTTAGACCTGATGATCCAAAAACAGTTAAAACAGATGAAGATGGATTTGTCGTTAGACTTGAAAATGAATTAGAAGAGGATTATTTTGATAGACTTTATGAGGTTTCAACTGAGTTTCAAAAAACAGTCGCTGTTACAGACTGGTTAAGTGAGCAGATTGATGACTCAATATTTTTCATACATGTTACAGATCATACAAATGATGATTTAAGAAAAATTATTTTAAATTATTATTATAAAGAAAAAATAGAATATATTTTCTATGATACTTTAAAAACAGATATAGATAATATTGGTAATGGAGATGAAATTAAAAAAACTGCAACAGTTTTATCAAATATTGCTCAAAAGTTTGAGGTATTTATAGGTTCATCACTTCAATTATTGGAAAGTAATACTTTGCCAGTAAATCTAACTATTAATGATTTATCAGTAAGTAAAACCGTAAAAGAGGTATTAGATACTTTATGTTTAATAAAACAAATTAGTTATCAAAGTTTAGATAAATATGAATATTCAGATACAGAAACATTTGAAAAATGTTATGATATAGAACCTTCAAAAGATGTAGATGTAAGATTTTATGCATGTGTAGTTGATAAAAACAGAGCTGGTGCAAAACCAACAGTATTATTTAGATTGAACTTAGCATATAACATCTGGGAAGAATTAGGATATTTAAGAATGAAACAAATTGATGAGTAATTTTTGTAGAGGAAATAAGATGTATGACAATTGGAATGATTTAGAAAATTCAATAAAAGATTGTAAAAAATGTAAATTATGTGAAAAAAGAACAAATATTGTCTTTGGAGTACGGAGATAAACATGCTAAAATTATGTTTATAGGAGAAGGACCTGGAGCTGATGAAGATATTCAGGGAGAGCCATTTGTTGGAAAAGCAGGTCAGCTTATGAACAAAGCTTTTGAATATATTGGTATAGATAGAAGTAAAGTTTATATTGCCAATATCGTTAAATGTAGACCACCAGGAAATAGAGATCCAGAAGAAGATGAAGCATCTGCTTGTATGGATTATTTAAGAAATCAAGTTATATTAATAAAACCAAAAATTATAGTCCTTTTAGGGAGAATTGCTCTTCAGCATATTTTAGGTCCAGAATACAAAATTACTGCATCAAGAGGAAAATGGTTTGATAAAAAAGGCATAAAGTATATGCCAACATGGCATCCATCAGCAGTTTTAAGAGATGAAAATAAAAAACTATATTTTATTAGAGATCTATTAATGGTTCTTCAAAAAGAAAGAACTTTACAATAAATATAGTAAAAAAGTGGGGGATTTTATGAAAAAGATTTTAGGCAAAATTTTATTTATTATTTTAATATTATTATTTCTATTAGTTTTTTATAACTTAACAGAAACAGAAGCTGCATATAGTCCATATTCTATAACTGTTAATTGTGGATCAAATGTAGTTACAATTTATAAAGATGGTTCACCATATAAATCAATGATTTGTTCAACTGGTAGTGCTACTCCAAAATCTGGTACATATAGTTTAAATTATAAATATAGATGGCTTGCACTTTTTGGTGGAGTTTATGGTCAATATTGTACACGTATTACAGGACATATTTTATTTCACTCAGTGCCTTATTTAGTAAATGGAGATCCAAGCTCATTAGAATATTGGGAATATGATAAATTAGGAACAAGTGCATCAGCAGGCTGTATTAGATTAACTGTAGAAGATGCAAAATGGATTTATGAAAATTGTACAAGTGGAACTAAAGTTACTTTTTTAAATAATTCAGATATAGGTCCTTTAGGAAAGCCAACATCTATGAAAATTTCAAATTCAGCTAATCAAAATTGGGATCCAACAGATCCAGATTCTAGAAATCCATGGAGAGCTATATTATCATCTCAAGCATTTAATACATCTTTTAATTATAGATATTATGCAGATAGATACTCAGATTTAAAAGCTACATTTGGGTATAATGAAGTTTTACTTAAAAGTCATTGGCTTTCATATGGAGTAAAAGAAGGAAGACAAGCATCTCCTGTTTTAGATGTTGTATATTATGCATCAAATAATTCAGATTTAGTTAATGCATTTGGATATAATTATGATGCGATTTATAATCATTATTTAACTTTTGGATATAATGAAGGAAGAAGAACATCTTCTGAATTTTATGTTACATTTTATAAGAATTTTTATGCAGATTTAAATTCAATGAGTAATTTAGATGCTGAAATGCATTATATAAACTTTGGAAAAAATGAAGGAAGACTTGGTGGAATTTCAAATGAATTTGAAAAAGCAGTTTTTAATAGTACATATTATGCCAACAAATATAGTGATTTGAAAGCTGTTTTTGGATATAATTATGAAAGTTTAAAAGAGCATTGGTTTAGATTTGGAATTAAAGAAGGAAGAGAAGCTGCTCCAACTTATAATGCCGCAGAATATATGAATTATAATACTGATTTGCAAAGAGAATTTGGTAATACAAATTTTTCAGCAGGTTTTGTACATCTAGTTAGATTTGGAATGAATGAAGGAAGAAGAACAACAGCAAAATTTAATGTAACAATATATAAATCAAGATATGATGATTTACAAAAAGCATTTGGAAATAATAATATTTTATATTATGATCATTATATTAATTTTGGAATAAAAGAGGGAAGAAGCGCCATTTAATATAAGATACGAAAGAAAAGGTGTGAATTATGGAATATTCGGAATTAATCAAAAAAATGACTTTAGAAGAAAAAGCTAGTCTTTGTGTTGGTGGAAGCTATTGGAAAAGTAAAGGAATAGAAAGATTAGGAATTCCTGAAATTGTTATGTCAGACGGTCCACATGGACTTAGATTTTCAAAATCAGATCCTACTAAATTAGGATTAAATGATAGTGAAACATCTACTTGTTTTCCGTCAGGAGCTACACTTGCAAACACATGGAATAGAAATTTAGCATACAAAATGGGAAAAGCTTTAGGAAAAGAAGCGAGATCTAAAGGTGTAAATATTCTATTGGGACCTGCTATAAATATAAAAAGAAGTCCTTTATGTGGAAGAAATTTCGAATATTTCTCTGAAGATCCATATTTAGCTGGAAGTTTAGCATCTGAATATATAAATGGTCTTCAAAGTGAAAATGTTGGTGCATGTGTAAAACATTTTGCAGTAAATAATCAAGAAAATAGAAGAATGACAGTAAATGTAGTCATTGATGATAGAACTTTAAGAGAAATATATTTGAAAGCATTTCAGATGATAATCGATAAAGCTAAACCATGGTCTATTATGAGTGCATATATAAGATTAAATGGAGTTTATTGTACTGAAAATGAATATTTGTTAAATGAAATTTTAAGAAAAGAATGGAATTTTAATGGAATAGTAATATCAGATTGGGGAGCAGAGAATGATAGAGTTTCAGGAATTAAAGTAGGACAAGAGATTGAAATGCCAGCAGGATCAGGAGACGGAGTAAATGAGATAATAAATGCTGTTAAATCTGGTGAGATTGAAGAAAAAGAATTAGATGAAATTGTAGATAGAATATTAGTAGTTGCTTTTAGAGGAAAAGATAATGAGCTAGAAAGTTTTGATCAAGAAAAGCATCATGAAATCGCAGAAGAAATTGCAGAAGAAGCAATAGTCTTATTAAAAAATGATGATAATATATTGCCAATAAAAAATAAAAAGATTGCTCTAATAGGAGATATGGCTGAAAATCCAAGATATCAAGGCGCAGGAAGTTCAAGAATAGTTCCATACAAAATAGAAAATGCAAAAGATAATTTTGAAAAAAATGGAGTTGATTTTGAGTATTCTAAAGGATATGAGAGAATTGAAAATCAGAAAAAAGATGAAAAATTAAGAATAGAGGCAGTTAAGCTAGCAAAAAATTCAGAAATAGTTGTTATATTTGCAGGACTTACAGAAAATTATGAAACAGAAGGCTTAGATAGAAATAGTTTAAATTTACCAGAAAATCAAACCAAATTAATTGATGAAGTTTGTAAAGTAAATAAGAATGTAGTTGTTGTTTTGTCAAATGGTTCACCTATTGAAATGCCTTGGAAAAATAAAGTTAAAGCAATAATTACAGGTTATTTAGGTGGAGAAGCAAGTGGATCAGCTATGATTAATTGTTTAATCGGAAAATCAAATCCTAGTGGTAAATTAGCAGAAACTTACCCACTTCAATTAGAAGATACACCATGTTTTGCAAATTTTCCTGGAACAGAGATATCTTGTGAGTATAGAGAATCTATTTATGTTGGATATAGATATTATGATAAAAAGAAATTAAATGTATTATTTCCTTTTGGATATGGATTAAGCTATACTAAATTTAAATATTCTAAATTAGAGACAGAACAAATTGGAAAAACTATAAAAGTATCTTTTAGAATAAAAAATATTGGAAAGGTAAAAGGAAAAGAAATAGCTGAAGTTTATGTTTCACAAAAAGAACCAGTAATTTTTAAACCTGAAAAAGAATTAAAAGGTTTTGAAAAAATTGAATTAGAACCTGGTGAAGAAAAAGAAGTAGTAATAAACCTAGATAAATCATCTTTTGAATATTATAATGTAGAAAAAAAGAAATGGTCTATTGAGAATGGAGAATATTTTATTTTAGTTGGAAAATCAAGTAGAGAAATAGAATTAAAAGAAAAAATAAAGTTAATCTCTAATGATGAAAATATTTCAAAAAATTATGCCGATTCATATAAAACAGGTAATGTAAAAAATGTTGCAGACAAAGAGTTTGAAGAATTATTAGGTTTTAAAATTCCTGATAGAAATCTGAAAATAAAAGATGCATCAGAGTATAATACAGTAGAGCAGTTAAAAAATACAAGAGTTGGTAAAGTTATTTGGGATGAAGGTATGAGGAAAATGCATAAACTTATGAAGGAACAGAGAATAAATGAGGCATTGGAAGTTATGGTTTTATTGCAAAAGCCACTTAAAAAAGCTATTTTAAATCATAACAATAATATAACAAAAGAAATGGTTGAAGAATTTTTGAATTTAGCAAAAACTAATGGAAAACCTGATAATTGTAAACTTATAGATGAATTTTGGAAAGAATTATAAAATTTTAAGTAAAACAGAGAGGAATTTATATGAACAAAATAGCAACTCCACATTTAGGTATTGAACTAACCCAAAGATGTAATTTAGATTGTAGTCATTGTTTTAGGGGAGAGTCTAGAAATGTAAATATATCAAGAGAAATATTAGAGAAGATATTTGATGAAATAAAGTATGTAGAAACATTAGATTTATCAGGTGGAGAAGTATTTTTAGCCTACGAACAATTAAAAATGCTATTAGAGATTGCAAGAGAAAAGAAGGCAAGAATAGAATTTTGTAGTATGCTTACAAATGGTACTGTTTATGATAGAAGAATATATGATTTATTAGATGAGTATTTTGGAGAAAATTATCAAGTTGGAATAAGTAGTGATGATTTTCATGATAAAAGTATAAGAAGAATTTATGGAAAAAATACAACCGATTCTAATAATCCAGATTTATCTCCTTTAACAATAACTGATATAAAAAATAATATGTTAAGACATTTAAATAATGAACACTGTATTGGACAACAAAGAGTTAGTAATAGATTAATTAATAATGGCAGAGCTGAAGCTATTTCTTCAACACCTCATAAAGATTTTGAAGCTATGGGTTATTATTATAATTTAATAAAACCAAATGCTTTATTAGTAGGTCCTATGGTTTTTGTTGGAGCTGATGGTTTTATATCAGATATAAATTCTGATATAAGTAAAAGAAAAGAACAATCACTAGGAAATATAAATGAGGAAAATATAGCTAATTTAGTATTGAATGGTGGAATTGAAATTGGGTGTGAAGATGTTAAAGAATTTTTTGAGTTAATGGAAAAAAGAGAACTTGATTTTGCTACTCATAAAGGAGATCATTTAAATTTTAAAGATGGAAAAATGGTAGATGTTGAATATGAAGTAGATGAAGACTATGTTAAAGCTGTGGAAGGATTACCAGATTTTATGAGAAGAGCAACAATGGCTATATTAGATGGAACTTTTGAAGAATTTTTAAAAAATGATGAATATTTTAAAATTTATCCACATGACATATCTCAAATTGATCATGAAGATTATGAAAATGATGATGATACTGAAAGATAATTATATATTATTAATTTATTATAAAAAGTAAAAAGACTTATAAATTTTAATGTTTGTAAGTCTTTTTATATTTTTGATTTAAAATACAATTAAATAAAAAACTATTGCAAAGACAGATTTTTCAATGTATAATAATTTTACTTTTTTCAAAAATATTTAATTCTTACTTATTTCTAAGTAGCAAAATCTCAAATAAAAAAATACCAATAGGAGGTTGATGGTTATTGGATTTAAATTCATTTAAAAATTTAATTGGTAATGAAAAAGAGTTTATATCAAAGTTTACAAAAGAATTATCAGATTTTTTGAACAATAAAAATGGTTTAGAAAATGATAAATTAATTGGTACTAAAGATATTTTGGAAAAATATAAGTTAAATAGAAATTATAGAAAAGAGTTCAATCATGAAAAAAATAAAATTTTAGATGATTTTGCATCTAAATTAAATGATAAAAATAAATTATATTATATAAATTCTTATAATAGTATGAGTAAAAAATATGGAATTTTAGAATATAATCAAGATGGTAAGTATAAAAGTTTATATATATCTGCAGAACAATTACCAAGCAATAGTAAAGAGGGGCTTTTGATAAAAAAAGATGCAGGTAATTGGGTGATTGATAAAGATGAAAGTAAAGTTTTTAGTGATAAATTAACTAAAGCTGCAGAAAATTTATCAAAACTTCAAGAAAATGAATTAAAAGGTTATAGAAGAGAAGGCGAAATTTATCAAGTAATAGATAATGATAAAATTTGTATTTCTCTATTAGATAAAGAAACAGGAAAAGTATTTCAAGAGACTAAATTTTCAAATGAATTATTTGATATATTAGGAACAGATTTTATTGTAAAATATGAAAATGGTGAGTATGTTTATGATGAAAAATTAACAGATGAGTTTTTTAGTTCTTTAGATGAATAAATATGTAGAAATTTTATGGTTTTATGGTATAATGATAACATAGGTTAAATTTAATAAAAAAAGGAATAAAAGATGAAGATAGAAGATTTAAAAAAAGAATATGACAAATTACAAGAAAAATATGGAGCAAAAGAATTAAAATCAATATATAATGGTGGCTGTGAGAATAACCCAGATATATATTTTGTTTTTATGAATCCAACAGGAAAAAATGTTGCTTCTTATCCAGAATGGAAGGGAAGAAGATCTCCTTGGATAGGAACTAAAAATATATGGAAATTATTTTATAAAATTGGATTATTAGATGAGAAGATATTTAATGAAATTCAAGAAAAGAAACCAACTGACTGGAATGAGGAGTTTGCAGATTTAGTGTATAAAGATGTTGAAAATCATAAATTTTTTATAACAAATTTAGGAAAATGTACACAGATAGATGCAAGACCACTGCCAGATAGTGTTTATCAGGAATATTTGGATTTACTATGTAAGGAAATAGAAATAATAAATCCTAAAATAATTATTACTTTTGGAAATCAGGTTAGTTCTATTGTTTTGGGTAAAAAAATATCTGTGTCACAATGTAGAAAACAGTTTTTTATCAAAAATATTGTAGGAAAAGATTATAAAGTCTATCCAGTTTATTATCCTATTGGAAATGGGATGATGAATATAGATAAGGCTATAGAAGATTTAAAATTTATTATAAATGAAAATATTGAATAATTTTTAGATAATAAAGATGTGTAGGGACAAAATAAAATTAAATTGATAGATAAATATGTGTATATTTTTATTGATAATATTATGGATATATGTTAATATTTGAAATATAGAAAAGAAGTAAAAAATATTTTAAAAAAGGAAATTATTATGAAAAAAGTAGTTATTGTAGTAATTGTATGCATTTTGATTGTTTTATTAGGGGTTGGAATTTATTTTGGAGTAGGATATTTTACTAGTGAAAATGAAGAAAATCAAACTCTAGAAAATGGTGGCCTTGGAAGTATTGAAAAGGAAACTGTAAGTGATTTAGTTGCTAAATTTAACACAGAAATTATGGACAGCGGAATGGAATATCCAGCAAGTGAAGAGTATTTGACAATTGATAATGACCAATATTGGTATGGAATGTATGATGATATTTATTGTGTAATTACTCCAGAAGAATTTACAGGAGACCAAACTGTAGACACAGTTAGTATGATGATTATCTATATTCCAAATGATAGTGCAAATGAAGAAATGGCTTTACAATATGTAGAAAATCTAATTAAGGCAAATAATAGCGAAATAACAGATGAAGAAGTTACAAATCTAATGGAAGAAGCCGAAAATCAAAAAGCAAACGGCTTAACATCAAATAATGGAAAAGGAATCTCAGTTGGAATCTTCGAAGGAGAAGATCACACAGAATACCAAGTTATAAGAGCTTATACTGATTAAAAAAGATTATTAATATCTCACAATTTATATGAATTGTGGGATTTTTTTATGTATAAATATAGAGTTAAGTTTTTAAATAAATTTACTGTTAAGTAAAAGGCTTTTTATTTGTGTGTTATATAAAATTATAAAATAGGCGAATTCTCTGGAAAATCTTAAGGTTTTATGATATAGTAATGCTAATAATTAGTATATTAGGAGGAGAATATGGAAGTTATAGTAGGTGGAGTTATAGAAAAGAACGGAAAATATTTATTAGTACAAGAGGCAAAGAAAAAATGCTATGGAAAGTGGAACTGCCCAGCAGGACATTTAAAAGAAAATGAGACTTTAGAAGAAGGAGCTTTAAGAGAAATAAAAGAAGAAACTGGTTGCGATGTAGAATTAAATGGAATATGTTACATAGCATATGGAAATGCGGAAGGAGCTAATCTACTTCTTATAGTTTATGATGCAAAATTAATTAATGAGGATATTAAATTTGATAAAGATGAGATTTTAGATGTTAAATGGTTTGATTATGAGGAAATAGTAAATAAAATGGATGATAAATTAAGAGAAAAGCATATAAAAGCTTCTATAATTAATCAAAAAAATAATATAATTGCACCTAAAAATATTGTAGATGTTTGGGAGAATTAGGAAAAATACTTAGAAAATTAAAATAAAGATAGATAGGAGAAGTTATGGAATATATAGATATTTTTGATGAAAATAATAATTTAATAGAAGAGGCAAAAGAAAAGAAACAAGCACATAAAGACGGAGATTTTCACAGAACAGCACATGTTTGGATTATAAATGATAAAAATGAATTACTATTACAAAAAAGAAGTCCAACAAAGAAAACACATCCAAATTTCTGGGACATCTCAGGTGCAGGACATATTAGAACAGGAGAAACAGTAACTCAAGGAGCAGTACGTGAATTAAAAGAAGAATTAGGAGTTGTAGCAAAAGAAGATGAATTAAAATTTATTACAATGGTAAAATGTACAAGAAATCCTGTAAATCATGAATTTGCTTATGTATATTTATTAAAATGTAATAAAAAAGTAGAAGATTATGTTTTTGAAGACAATGAGGTTTCAGAAGTAAAATATGTGTATTATGAAGATTTAGAAAAAATGGTAGAAGAAAGAGTAGAAGACTTGCTTATTCATGAAGAAGAGTTTGAGAAGTTGTTTGAGTATATAAGAGAAAATGTTAAGTAATAAGATTAGGATTTAAAATAGGAGAAAATTATGGTTAAAGCTATTTTTATAGATATAGATGGAACTTTAAGAAATAAAGAAAAAGTGCTAACAGAAAGAACAATAAATGCAGTTAAAAAGGTTGGTGAAAAAGGAATATTAGTAATATTATGTTCTGGAAGACCAAGGAAATATACTGAAAATATAAGTAGAGAATGTTTTGCAAGTCAATATATTATTACATCATGTGGTGGAATGATATATGATTACAAACAAGATAAAGTTTTATATGTAAATAAAATGGATAAAGAAGCTATAATTAAACTTTATGATATAGCAATCAGAGCGGATGTTAGATTTATTATGAATGTTGGAGAAGGAAGAGTTGTAAATAAAATAAAACATCCAGAAGAAGACAAAAAATTAGAAGAAGATAAAATAAAACATCCAGAAGAAGACAAAAAATTAGAAGAAGATATAAGAGATTTCGTATATAAAAATGAAGTAGCACAATGCACCATTGCTGATAAGAGCCTAGAAAAGATTAAGAAAATAGTACCTTTAGCTGAAAAAATAGAAAATGTAGAAATAAAAAATAGGAGCAAATGTTTAATAGATGAAAAATTTATAGATAATTCAACAATTTATTTTGATATTGCAAACATAGATTCAAATAAAGGAAATGCAGTAAATAAATTATTAAAAATCCTAAATATAAAAAAAGATGAAGCTATTGCAATAGGAGATGATAATAATGATTTATCAATGTTTGAAGAGGTTGGATACAAAGTAGCAGTTGATAATGCTATTGATATTGTTAAAGAAAAAGCTGATGAAATAACTTTATCTAATGATGAAGACGGAGTTGCTGTATTTTTGGAGAA
>CALXVK010000011.1 GCA_944391975.1 uncultured Clostridia bacterium | reverse complement strand
TTCTAGCAGCATTTATTCCTGCCATAAGTCCTTGTGCTGCTGCTTCTTCATATCCAGATGTACCATTTATTTGGCCTGCACAAAATAATCCATCATAATTTTTTAGTTCAAGAGAACTTTTTAATTGAGATGGTTCAATTGAATCATATTCAATTGCATAAGCTGGTCTAGTAAATTCAGCATGTTCTAATCCTGGTATTGTCCTATAAACTTCGACCTGAACATCTTCAGGAAGTGATGAACTCATTCCTTGTATATACATCTCATCAGTATCAAGACCAACTGGTTCAACAAAAATTTGATGTCTTTCTTTATCTGCAAATCTCACAACTTTATCTTCTATAGAAGGGCAATATCTTGGCCCAGTTCCCTCAATCATACCTGCATACAATGGAGATCTATGTAAATTTTTTCTTATTATTTCATGTGTTTTATTATTTGTATATGTAAGCCAACAAGCAACTTGTGTACTATTTACCTTTTTATCTTCAAAAGAAAATGGTTCTACGTTTTCATCTCCAAGTTGTATTTCCATTTTAGAAAAATCTATACTATTTTTATTAACCCTAGCTGGAGTTCCTGTTTTAAATCTTTGTAATTTAATTCCTGCCTTTTCTAAAACCTCAGATAATTTATTAGAAGGAAAAACTCCATCAGGTCCACTTTCAAAAGAATTTTCTCCAATAAAAATCTTTCCTTTTAAATATGTTCCTGTTGCAACAATTATAGCTTTTACATTGTATACAGCACCAACATTCGTTGTAATCGTTTTTACTTTCCCATCTTCAAATCCTATGTCAATTATCTCTGCTTGTTTTAAATATAAATTTGGTTGCCTTTCTAATGTATGTTTCATTTCCATTTGATATCTTTTTCTATCTGCTTGTGCTCTTAATGAATGAACAGCTGGTCCTTTAGAAGTATTTAACATCTTTAATTGAATTAAAGTTTTATCAATGTTTTTTCCCATCTCTCCTCCAAGGCTATCTATTTCTCTTACTAAATGTCCTTTTGATGATCCACCTATATGAGGATTACATGGCATATTAGCAACACATTCTAAGCTTATAGAAAATATTAACGTCTTCATTCCCATTCTCGCAGCTGCGAGTCCAGCCTCACATCCACTATGTCCTGCACCAATTACTGCTATATCAAAATCACCTGCATTATATTTCATAATCTACTCCCTTTTTTAATTTAAAATTTTTTATAACTTTTATTTTAAAAATTAATTAAAAATTCAAAAGATATTAATATTAATTTTTTTATAAATTTTAATGTTCCACGACTTATATCCATTGAGATATTAATCTTTTTCATTATTTTTATATGTTTTTTCTATATGGAACAAGATTTAATGTTCGTAAAACTATTGTTCTTAAAGGCTTTTTGACAAATTGTTCCTCAAAACCTATATTATGTATATCCCTAAATTCATAAATTATTTACCCAAACAGAATTTTGAGAAAATTTCATTAATTATGTCTTCAGTTACAGATTCGCCCGTAATCTCTCCTAAGTCCTCTAAAATCTCTCTTATAGAGGTTGATATTATATCAATGGGCATATTGCTTTTTATAGTTTTTTTGCACTCAATTACATTTTTTCTTGCTTTTTTTATCAAAAATTTATGTCTATTGTTTCTAACTATTATTTCCCCATTGCTTGCAATTTCATTTAATTTAAATATTATTTCAATCTCTGAGTATAAATTTTCTAATCCCTCTCCCGTTTTTGTTGAAAATCTAATTATTGGTCTATTTATTTCTTTTATTTTTTCAGAAATTAAATCTATATTTAAATCAATTTTATTTAAAATAATTATTGAATTTTTATTTTTTACTAGATTTAAAATTTCTAAATCTTCTTTATTTAATTCTCTACTAATATCAAAGATTGCAATAATAATATCACTTTTTTCTGCAATTTCTAAAGATTTTTTTACACCTATTTTTTCAACTTCATCTCTTGCATTTCTTATTCCCGCTGTATCTATAATTTTTAGTGGTATACCTTTTATTGAAATATATTCTTCAATAGTATCTCTGGTAGTTCCTTCTATATCAGTAACTATCGCTCTTTCCTCATTTAAAATTAAATTCAATAATGAAGATTTACCAGCATTAGGTCTACCAATAATAGCAGTAGAAATTCCCTCTCTTAGTATTTTTCCACTATAAAAACTATCTTCTAATTTTTTTAATTTGTTATCTATTTTATCCAAAAACATCATGATCTTTTTATTACTAGTTTCTTCTATATCATATTCTGGATAATCAATTGAAGCTTCTATATCGGCCATTATTGATAATATATCTTTTCTAATATCAGAAATACTTTTAGATAGTCCTCCTTCTAATTGTGAAATTGAAACATCAGCTTCTTTTTCTGTTTTTGAATTAATTATATCAATTACCGCTTCTGCTTGCGCTAAATCAATTCTCCCATTCAAAAAGGCTCTTTTTGTAAATTCACCTGGTTCTGCTAAAATTGCCCCATTTTCTAGCGCAATTTCTAATATTTTATTCATAATTACAATTCCACCATGTGAATTTATTTCGCACATATTTTCAGTTGTATAACTTTTTGGCTCTTTAAAATATGAAACCAATACTTCATCTATTATATTACCTTTTTTATCAACAATATTTCCGTATTTTATGCTATAACCTTTTATATCTTCAATTTTTTGAGGTTTTTTTGGTTTAAAAAATTTATCTAAAATATCAAAAGTATCTTTTCCACTTATTCTAATTATACCAATTCCTCCAACTCCAGGAGCCGTTGAGATTGCAGCTATTGTATTATCACTCATTTTTTATTTCCTTTCTTAATTTTAATAATCAGATTTTCTTTCTATTCCTAATATATTATCACTTTTTGTTGTTAAATATTTAAAAAATATTCCTTGTGCAATTGCTTCTCCAGCTTTAAAATTAATTGTATTTTCACCCTCATTTTGTATTTTTATAAAAATGTGGCCTTCATTATCTTTATTATTATAATAATCAGCATCAATTACGCCTACTTGATTTACAAGTCTAATATTATATTTAAACCCTATCGAACTCCTAACAACAACTAATAAAACTTCATCTTTTTCAAAATATGCTTTTATTCCTGTTGGTATTTTTATAATCTCATTTGGTTTAATCTCCAAATCATCTATTAAAAATAAATCGTATCCAGCTGTATAATTTGAATCTCTTATAGGTAACTTGAAACTATCATATAAATCCTTATTTTTACTTATATCTTTACAAAATTGATTATAACTAATTTTTTCAAAATCTCTCATCTTTTTTCCTCTAAATATTATCAATTTACTTTAACTTTATTTATACAATAAAGTTAAAATTAATATCCCTATTATATAAATAAAGCCAAAGCGAATAATAATTAAAAATAAATTTATTAAAATTTATTTTTTTAATTAAATCCTCACTTTGACTTCAGATTTTTTACTTATTTTATTTTTTTAAAGATACAACTATTTTTCTATATGGTTCTTCCCCAACACTATGAGTTGTAACCTTATCACTATCTTGTAATCTTAAATGAATTATTTTTCTTTCATAAGCTGACATAGGTTCAATTGAAATAGATTTTTTGGTTCTTATAACATTTTTAGCAATTTTATCAGCTAAATTTTCTAAATCTTTTTTTCTTTTTTCTCTATAACCACTAATATTTAACTGTATTCTAACTTTTCCGTCTATATCTTTACTTGCTATATTTGTTAAAATATTTTGTAAGCTATTTAAAACTTCTCCTCTATATCCAATTAAGTATCCTGTATCTTCTCCATCAATATTTACTAATATATTTTCTTCTTCAGCTTTTACTTCATAATTCAAATTTCTTTTTGGAAGATTTTCAACAAATTTTTTTATAAATTCTTCCACTTTTTTTACTACTTCATCTTGGTTAAATTTTACTTTATTTTCTTTTTTATGTTCTGATTTTTCTTCTTTAATATTCTCTATATCATCTTTTAAAGTCATTTCAACTTTAACTATTCTAGGAGTTAATATACTAAAAAAACTTCTTTTTTCTTCTGTTTCTAGGACTTTAATATCTACTTTATTTTTTGAAACTTTTAACTCTTTTAATCCTTTTTCTATAGCTTCAGTTGTAGTTTTTCCTTCGAATACATACGTTTTTTCCATTTTATATCATCCTTTCTTAAAGAATAATAAGAAACTTATTCATCTTTAACAAACTTATTTATCATTACTCTTTCTGTTATCATTATTAAATTACTAACAAACCAATATAATGCTAGTCCAAGCGGAGCTATTAACGCTACTAATAAAGTCATAATAGGCATTGCATATCTCATACTTTTATTCATACTTTCAATCATTTCTAATTGATCTTTTTGTTCATCAACTTTAACTAGCTTTGCATCTTCTTTTTTAACATCTTCTGCCTTGTCCTTCTTTTTCTTAGACATATTAGACATTGATAATTTCATTGATACAATTGAACTTGTTACGTATAATAATGGTATAATAAATACTCTTGGATCTGAGTAATTTTCTGTTGGAATATCACTTAAATCAAGTCCTAAGAAATCCATATTAATATTTGCAGCTTCATCAGTTGGCCCTATATTTCTAATTATTGATATTTCAACATAATTAGAAGTATAAGCTCCCATCTCTTCTAACTGAGTTCTATAACCGCTAATTTGTTCTTCTGGCAAATGTTTCATATATGTAAGCGGATTTGCAACTAAATAAAACATTGAAATAATTATAACTAATTGTAAAATAGAAGTTAAACAGCCACTAAATGGGCTTAATTGTTCTTCTTTATATAAATTTTGAATTTCTTGACTTAATCTTACACTGTCATTTGAGTACTTATCTTGTAATTCTTTTAATTTTTCCTGTAATTTTGCAGACTTTTTCATTGTTTTTTGTTGTTTTAAATTCATAGGTAATAATACAAGTCTTAAAATAATTGTAAAAATAATTATTGCAATTCCATAATTTCCAACAAAATTATAAATAAAATTTAAAACATAACCAAATATATTAGCTAAAAGTCCAAACATGTTTTCCTCCCTTTCTAAATTTTAAAATTATTTTAAGGGATCATACCCTCCTTTTGAAAAAGGATTACATTTTAAAATTCTCTTTATTCCTAAAAGGGTTCCTTTTAACGCACCATATTTTTCTATAGCTTGTTTTGTATATTCAGAGCAAGTTGGTTCATATTTACAGTGTACACCTAAATGCTCTAACCATGGTGATATAGTCTTTTTATAAAATTCAATTAATTTAATTAATACTTTCTTCATCAAATATCCTTGATTTTTTAAATAAATTATTCATATCATTTTTTATATTAATAAATTTTATTTTTTTTGATTCCATAATTTTACTTTTATTAATAATAAATAATATATCATAACCATTTTTCAAATTATTTTCAAAATTTTTATAATTTTCTCTTATTAATCTTTTAAATCGGTTTCTTTCTACAGCTTTCCCCTGTTTTTTTGTAATTGCTATAGCTAATCTATTTTTGCAATTTTTATTTTTTAGAATATACATATTAATATATTCTCCACCATAAAAAATTCCTTTTGAAAAAAGATTTTTAAATTCATATTTTTTTTTAATAATTTTTGTATTTTTCATTTTATAAAAATCCTCTATATTTTATTTTAGGAATTTTAAAAAATTTTAAAATAAAAAAGGACATCTAAGAGTCCTGTTTTAAATTTATTGCTTAAACTCTCTATTTAGCAATTATGTTTTTTCTTCCTTTATTTCTTCTTGATTTTAAAACTTTTCTTCCTGCTTTAGTTTGCATTCTTTTTCTAAATCCATGAACTTTATTTTTTTGTCTTTTTTTAGGTTGATAAGTTCTTTTCATTGTTACACCTCCCTAGCATTTTTTATTTTAAAAATTTATTTTACAAGCAGTTAAAATTATACTATAAAAAACCACAAAAAGTCAAGCAATTCAGAAAAAATAATGATTTTCTAAAAACAAGTTTATTAATTTATATTACATTTACAATTTTTTTATAAATTTACTTGCTATTTAAATTTATTTTTGATATTATATCAATGAATTTGGACTTTACGCAAATAAGGTTTTCCACAATCTGTGCATAAGTAAAAATACTTATTTTAATAGGGTTTCAGAAATGGGTGTGTAAAACCCTGTGGATAAATCACAAAAAATATTTAGAAAGGATGTATTCCCGTAATGTATACGAACAAAGAAGATTTACTTACAAAAGCAAAAACACTATTACAAGGTGAAGTAACTAGTATTTCTTATAATACATGGATAAAAAACTTGGAAATTGATAGTATCTCAAATAATAAAATCGTTTTAATTGCACAATCAAAAATGCAAAAAGATGCTATAGAAGCAAGATTTTTTGATCTTATATTAAATACTTTTAATTATATAACAAACACTTCATGTGAACTTTCGGTAATAGAGAAAACGGAAGAAATAAATGAACCTATAAAAAGTGATTTTTCTAACTCAGAATCATATTCTAATAGTTGTTTAAATCCAAAGTATACATTTGATAATTTTGTTGTTGGAAATAATAACAAATTTGCACATGCTGCGGCATTAGCTGTAGCTGGAGCTCCAGCAATAACTTATAATCCATTATTTATTTATGGTGGTGTAGGTCTTGGAAAAACTCATTTGATGCAAGCTATTGGAAATAAAATTGTACAAGATAATCCTCAATCAAAAATATTATATGTTACATCAGAAAAATTCATAAATGAATTAGTAAATTCTATTAAAGATGCTAATTATAAAAATGAATTATTTAGAAATAAATATAGAAATATTGATGTTTTATTGATTGATGATATTCAATTTATAGCTGGTAAAAAAACAGGTCAAGAAGAATTTTTCCACACATTTAATACACTATATGAAAATGGAAAACAAATTATAATATCTAGTGATAAACCACCACGTGATATTCCATTATTAGAAGAAAGATTAAAATCAAGATTTGAATGGGGAATATTAGCAGATATTTCTATGCCAGACTATGAAACACGTCTTGCTATTCTTAGAAAAAAAGTTCAAACTGAAAATATTATTATTGATGACTATATTTTATCTGTAATAGCAACTAAAGTTGATTCAAATATTAGAGAACTAGAAGGTGCATTAAATAAAATTGTAGCTTATGCATCTTTAACACATAGTCCAATAACAATAGAAATGGCTGAAAAAGCAATAAATGATATTGTTTTACAAAAAGAAAAAGTAATATCAGCTGATTATATACAAGAAATTGTATCTAAATATTTTAATATAGATAAAAAAGATTTAATATCAACAAAAAAATCAAATGATATTGTTTATCCACGACAAATTGCAATGTATTTATGTAGAGCTGTTGGGCAAATGTCTTTCCCAAAAATAGGGGAGGAGTTTGGAAAAAGAGATCATACAACTGTTATGCATGCATATAAAAAAATTGAAAAAGAATTAAAAGAAAATTCAAACACAAAACTAATTGTGGAAAGTGTGAAAAACATTATCAAAGATTCCAAATAAATTTAAATCGTTAAAAAATAAAAACAAAATAATATTTTTTAAAATTTATGTTTTAGAGAACAAAACTTTCACAAAAGAACACGCTTTAGCTCCTACGGAACAAAGACATAGGTTATCAACAGGGTACCTGTTAAAAACCTGTAAATAAACTGTTAATATGTGTCAATTCACAAAAGAAATTGTATAGTGTGGAAAAAAGCAAAGTTTTTACACAGGTTTATCAACAGCTTTTTTACTAGGGAAATAAATAGTTTGACATATTTATCCACCGAATCCACAAGTACTATAACTAATACTACTAAAATTATTATTTATATAAAAAGGAGAGAAAAACAAAATGAACTTTATCTGTGAAAAAGAAACAATCATTAAAGCAATTAACTCTGTTATTAATGGTGTAGCTTCTAAAACAACAATGCCTATATTAGAAGGTATATTAATTCAAACAAATGATAATGAAATAAAATTAACTTCTTATGATTTAGAGATAGGAATAGAATATATTATTAATGCTACTGTAAAAGAACAAGGTAATACAGTAGTAAATGCAACAATGTTTAGTGAGATTATAAGAAAATTACCTAATAAAGAAATACAAATATCTGTAAATGATAATAATCTATTAGAAATATCATGTGAAGGATCATTATATAAGTTAGCAACTATGAATCCTGATGAATTTCCAGAATTACCAAGAATAAGTGTAGAAAATTCTGTTGAAATTGAACAAACTGCACTAAAAAATATGATAAGAAAAACAATATTTGCTGTAAGTACAGAAGAAAATAGACCTATATTTACAGGATGTTTATTTGAAATAGTAGATAATAAATTAAATGTAGTTGCTGTTGATGGTTATAGATTAGCAATTAAAAGCAGTAATATTAATGAAAAGACTAATAATTTCAGTAGTGTAATTCCTGGAAAAACTTTAAATGAAGTAAATAAAATTATGTCTGATTCTTTTGATACAGTAAAAATAGGAATTGCAAAAAATCAAGCTTTATTTGAAATGGAAAATTGTAAAATAGTTACTAGATTATTAGATGGTGAATTTTTAAAATATGCAAATGCTATTCCAAGTAGTTGGGAGACAAGAGTAAAAGTAAATAAAAATGAAATTCAAAACTGTTTTGAAAGAATAAGTTTAATTTCATCTTCATCTATAGAAAAAGAAAAGAAATATCCTGTTAAAATAGATATTGAAATAGGAAAAATTACTATTTCTTGTGCAAATCAAATGGGAGATGCTAAAGAAGAAATTGTAGCTGAAACTGAAGGTAAAGAACTAGAGATAGGATTTAATCCTAGATTTTTCTTGGATGCTTTAAAAGCGATTGATGATGAAGAAGTTTATATAGAATTTGGAACAAATAGATCTCCAGCTATTATTAAATCTGTTGAAGATGGAGATTATACTTATATGATTTTACCAATAAAAATGAAAGAATAGTTATCCACATTTTGTTAAAAAATTGTGGATAACATTACGGAAATAACAAAAAGGGATAATTATGTACATAAATAAATTAACTTTAAATAATTTTCGAAACTATAATGATCAAGAAATAGAATTTGGAAATAATATAAATATAATTTATGGAGATAATGCGCAAGGTAAAACAAATATTATTGAGGCAATATTTCTATGTAGTATGGGGAGATCTTTTAGGAGTAAAAAGGATTCTGATTTAATAAAATTTGACAAAAGTGATGCAAAAATAAAAATTGAATATAAAAAAGTTGATAGAGAAGGAACAACTGAAGCCATAATTAATTCACAAAAAACTTTTTTTATAAATGGTGTAAAGCAAAATCGAATTAGTGATATAATTGGAAAGGTAAATACAATTATTTTTACTCCATCTGATATTGATATTATTAAAGCAGGTCCTCAAAGAAGAAGAAAATTTCTTGATATGATGATAAGTTCTTTAAAACCAAATTATATTTATTTGCTTAATAATTATAATAAAATAATAGAACAAAGAAATAATTATTTAAAACAAATTCATTTTGAAAATAAACCTGAAAATATGTTAGACATCTGGGATGAACAATTAGCTTTATGTTCTTCCCAGATATTTGAATATAGAAATAAATATGTTGATAAAATATCAAAAAACATTGGAGATATCCACAAAATGATAACAAATTGTGGAAAAGATAATGAGAAAATAATGATAAAATACATTTCCACAGGTAAAGATAAAGAAAGTTTTTTAAATAATATAAAAAAATCTAGAAAAATTGATATTCAAAGAGGTTATACCAATATTGGTATTCATAAAGATGATATAATTTTTTATATCAATGAAAGACCAGCTGTTTTATTTGGTTCTCAAGGTCAGCAAAGAAGTATTATTTTATCTTTAAAATTATCAGAATTACAAATTGTTTATGAAGAAAATAATGATTATCCAATTTTATTATTAGATGATTTTATGTCTGAACTTGATTTTAAAAGAAGAAAATTTTTCTTAGAAAAAATAAAAAATCACCAAGTTATTATAACTTGCACTGATAAAATTGATTTAGAAAGCAAAAATCAAGTTGTTTATTATATTGAAAATGGAAAAGCTACTAGAGAAATCTAATAAAGAAAGAGTGATTGAAAAATGTATTTGCATATTAATAAAAATTGTGTTATAAAAAATGATAGCGTTATTGGTATTTTTTCAATAAATAATATTGATAACTTAAAAAATATAGATAATATTATTGATTTATCTGAAGGTTGTCCAAAGACTCTTATATTAACAGAGGAAAAAGGTATAACTAAAGCATATGTTATCAAATTAAATGTAGATACAATCAAAAAACGAAAGATATAGATTACAAATACGAAAGGAAGTAGAAAAATGGAAAAATTTGAACATGAGTATAATGCAGACCAAATACAAGTATTAGATGGGTTAGAGCATGTTAGAAAAAGACCTGGTATGTATATAGGTAGTGTTTCAATAAGAGGATTACATCATCTTGTTTATGAGATAGTTGATAATTCTGTTGATGAAGCTTTGGCAGGTTATTGTACAGAAATAAATATTAAGATTGAACCTGGAAATATAATTTCTGTTAAAGATAATGGTAGGGGTATTCCTGTTGACATTCATAAGAAAACAAAAATATCTGCTGCAGAAACTGTTTATACACAATTAAATGCAGGTGGAAAATTTGGTGGAGATAGTGGATATAAGGTATCAGGAGGACTTCACGGAGTTGGAGCATCTGTTGTTAATGCTTTATCTAAATGGACAGAAGTAACTATTGAGCGTGATGGTGGAAAATTTCAAATGAAATTTGAAAGAGGAAAAGCAGTAGAACATTTGACAAGAATAGGTGATTCAGATAAAACAGGAACACAAGTTAGATTTTTAGCTGATGATACTATTTTTGAAACTTTAGATTATGATTATGAAACATTAGAGAATAGATTTAGAGAAATGGCTTTTTTAACAAAAGGTTTAAGAATAATAATTGAAGATACAAGAGGAGAGACTCCTAGAAAAGGAGATTTCTGTTATGAAGGTGGTTTAAAATCTTTTGTTGAATATTTAAATAAAAATAAAGAAAAACTACATAAAAATCCAATTTATATTGATAAAGTAGACGGGGATGTACCTGTTGAAATTGCAATTCAATATACAACTGCATATTCTGAAAATATATATACATTTGTTAATAATATAAATACGGTTGAAGGAGGAACTCATTTAGAAGGTTTTAAAAGGGCCCTTACAAAAACTTTTAATGATTATGCAAGAAGTAAAAACTTTTTAAAAGAAAAAGATTCAAATTTACAACGGAGATGATATAAGAGAAGGAATTACAGCTGTAATTTCTGTAAAAGTAAAAGAACCTCAATTTGAAGGGCAAACAAAGACCAAATTAGGAAATAGTGAAGTTACTGGTATTGTTCAATCAGTTGTAAATGAATCAATGAGTACATTTTTAGAAGAAAATCCTCAAGTTGCAAAAGCTATTTTAGATAAATGTATTAGTGCATCAAGAGCTAGAGAAGCAGCTAGAAAAGCTAGAGAATTAGTAAGAAGAAAAACTGCATTAGAATCTACAACATTACCAGGTAAACTTGCAGATTGTAGTAGCAAAAATCCTGATGAGTGCGAAGTATATATAGTTGAGGGTGATTCAGCTGGTGGTAGTGCAAAACAAGGTAGAGATAGAAGATTTCAGGCAATACTTCCTCTTTGGGGTAAAATGTTAAATGTTGAGAAAGCAAGAGCAGATAAAATATATGGAAATGATAAATTAAATCCTGTTATTTTAGCAGTTGGTGCTGGTATTGGATCTGATTTTGATATTACTAAAATAAGATATGGAAAAGTTATTATAATGGCAGATGCTGATGTTGATGGTGCACATATTAGAACATTATTATTAACATTTTTCTTTAGATATATGAGACCATTAGTAGAAAATGGAAATGTATATCTAGCTCAACCACCTTTATATAAATTATCTAAAAAAGGAATGGAAGATAAATATTGTTATACAGACGCAGACTTAGAAAAAGCTTATAAAGAATTAGAAGAAAAAGGTATCTCAAGAGATCAACTAGCTTTACAAAGATATAAAGGTTTAGGTGAAATGAATCCAGATCAATTGTGGGAAACAACAATGGATCCAGCAAGAAGAATTTTAGTAAAAGTAACATTAGATGATGCTATGAAAGCAGATGAAACAATTTCTCTATTAATGGGAGATGAAGTAAATCCTAGAAGAGAATTTATTGAAAAAAATGCAAAATTTGTTAAAAATCTTGATATATAAAAAGCTAATAAACCCTCTAATTTATTAGAGGGTTTTATTAGTATAAAAGAAAGAAAAACTTTCTTTTTTATAAAGCATATATTAACTTTCAGCTAAAACCTTTATACATAATATTTCGCTCTAATATATATCGCTATATAACTAGAACTGATACCACATATAAAAATCAGTTGCTAGAATATAAAAACACATTTAGCAGCTGTATTCATCTTAAAAAAGACTAAAAACAACCCCTAGAAAATATTAAATATACTCATAACTTTAGAATTATTGCCTATATTAAAGTAGAATTTGATATCCACTAAAGTAACAAACAATAACCCATTCGCTTACATCATAAATTGATAAAAGGGAATCTTTCACCAATTTACAACTAAAGCTCGAACATAAATATAGCTAAAAATAAACCATATTTACCTCTAAGTTAGGCTAATATAAACTTTATGGTATTATTATATGATTTTAAAAAAATTTTATTCAAAAATTTTTAAATTTTTTTGCATCAATAAAGCAATAAAAAAATATTGCAAAAATACTTGACTTATTAATTAAAATATTATAATATACATTCATAATAAAAAGAAAGGAGGTTTATTTGATAAAAAAAATTACAGCACAAGACTGGTTGCCATACGATAAAATTTTTGAAGATGGAATTATTGAAAATAATGGAAATTTTATAAAAATAATTAAAGTAATTCCTATTAATTATGTTTTAAAATCATCTATAGAAAAAGAAGCTATATTAAATTCTTTTAAATTATTTCTAAAAACTTGCGATTTTAATATGCAAATTTTAATTCAAAGTAGAAAAGAAGATTTAAATTCTTATATTTCTCAAATTAAATCCCAAATAGAAATTGAAAAAAATGAAAATATAAAAGATATTTTTCAAAATTTTATTAATTATATTCAAATTCAAAATAAGGAAAAAAATTCTTCATCAAAAAATTTTTATATAATTGTAAATTATAGAGTAAAAGAAAAAGAAGAAAAACCAATGAAATTTATAAAAGAAAATTTAAATGAAAAATATTTTAAAATAAAAGATTCTTTATCAAGATGTGGCAACTTAGTTTTTGATGTTTCAAGCAAAAAAGAAGCAGAAAAAATTTTATATTCTTTTTGCAATTTAAGAAGAAGTTTAAAATTTCTGTAGAAAGGAGGTAAAAATTAATTTTTTAAAAGAATATTTATATTCAAAAGATAAAATTGCTCCATCATATATTAGTTCACTAAATCCAAAGTATTTAGAAATAGATAATAGTTTTTTTGGAGGATTAATTGTTATTGATTACTATAGAGAATATTCAGATATTATATTAAAAAATATTATTAGTTCAAATATAAATTTAAGCATTTCTATGTTTTATGAAAAATTAGACACTTATAAAACAATAAGAGATTTAACATATTATATTGGAAATATTGGTGTTGAGCTAAAAAATGGAAAACAAAATAGGGAAGATGAAGATATTATTTCTTATAGTTATAATGATGCAAAATATATAAGAAAAGAGATGCAAGTTAATAATCAAGATTTATATTATTTATGTATTTATATAAATGTATTTGCTGATTCTGAAAAAGAACTTGAATATATTTTAAATAAAGTAGAAGGAATGATGCAAGCTTATGGAATAATAACTAGAAGAGCAAATTTCAGACAAGAACAGGTTTTTAATGCATGTCTTCCAATTATGGAAAATAAAATAGAAATAAGAAATGCTAGTAAAAGAAATATTTTAACTGATGGATTAGTTGCTACATATCCATTTATTTCAAGTAGCATTTTTGATGAAACAGGAATTTGTATTGGAACTAATATTTATAATGATTCTCTAATTCTAATTGACAGATTTAATAAAGAAAAATATAAAAATGCTAATATGTGTATTTTTGGAACAAGTGGAGCAGGAAAATCATTTTTTACTAAACTTTTAATATTTAGATATAGAATGATAGGAATCGAACAGTATGTTATCGATCCAGAGCGCGAATATAATAAAGTTTGTAAAAATTTAGATGGTCTTTTAATAAAAATAGGTCCTTCATCTAAAACTTATGTAAATGTTTTAGATATTAGAGAAGAAAGCATTGAAGAAGAAAGTGGATATCTTCAAACTAAAATTGGAAAATTAAAAGGTTTTTTTAAATTAGTATTTGGAGAAATTAATGAAGAAGAATGCGCAATTTTAGAAGAAAAGTTGATAGAAACTTATAATTTAAAAGGTATAACTTTTGATGATAAAAGTTTATATTATAAAGATTCAAAAAAATTTAGTATAAATCCTGTTTTTAAAAATTCTACACAAATGCCTATTTTAAAAGATTTATATGAGTGCCTGATTTTAGATAAAAGATCTCAAAAATTGGCTGTTAAATTAACACCATTTATTCAGGGTTCTCTAAGTTTTTTAAATAATTATACTAATATTAAACTAGACAATAAATTGATTATTGCAGATATATATGAGTTGGGAGAAGATAATATTAAGTATGGAATGTATATTTTTACAGAATTGTTTTGGGATAAAATAAAAAAAGATAGAACTTTAAAAAAGGCTATTTATATGGATGAAGTATGGAGGATGATTGGTATTACATCTAATAAAGATGTTGCTAGTTTTATATATAAAATTTTTAAAACAATTAGAAAATACGGTGGAAGTAGTATAGCAATTACTCAAGATATATCAGATTTATTTAGTTTAGACTCAGGTGCATTTGGAAAAAGTATTTTAAATAATTCAAGCATGAAATGTTTTTTTTCATTAGAGGAAGAAAATATTTTAACATTAGAAAAATATACAAATATATCTGAAAAAGAAAGAATCGAAATAAAAACTCTGAAAAAAGGGGAATGTTTAATGTTTGTTGGTGATAATCATATATTAGTTAGAGCAGAAGCATCAAAGGAAGAAATTGAATTAATTGAAGGGAGTTTTGAAGAAAATTAAAAAAATAATAACAGCAATAAGTACAAATAAATTAAATAAAAAAATTAGAGAAAGAAAAATATATGAAGTTATTGGAAATGATATACCATATCAAGATGGAGTTTTAGATATTTTAAAAGGGAATTCTGAAATTAATATTTTAATTTTAAGTGAAACTATACCTGGAGAATATGAAATAAAAAATTTTATAATTGAAATAAAAAAAACGAATCCATATATAGAATTAATTGTTTTTATTAAAGAAGAAAATCAAGAATTAAAAAATTTTTTTATTAGAAATGGAATAAACAAGATTTATATAGATGGTGAAAATACTTTAGAGGAGATACTTAATGATATTTATTTTATAAATAATGAGACTAATTTAAATTTAGAAATCGAAAAATTAAGAGAAATTATTAAAGAGAAAACAATTGAAAATAATTCAAAAAAATTAGTTTCAAAAAATATAAAAAAAGAAAATTATTTAAAAATATCTAAATCTATTGCAATAACTGGATATTTTGGCAGTGGAAAAAGTTTATTTACTGTTTTATTTGCAAAAGCTGCAAATAAATTAAATTTAAAAACTCTTATAATTGATTTTGACATTTTAAATAATAGTATAAGTACTTTATTTAATATTTCAAAATATAATAAATCAAAATTTTATGACAATTTAGAACAATATATTGTAAAAATAAATAATAATATAAGTATTTTTACTGGAATTGATATTTTGTTTAATGAGGAAAATAAAATAAATTTTGATAAAATTAAAGAAATGATAAATAAATTTAAAGAAAAATATAATTTGATTTTATTTGATACATCAAGTGAAATAAATTTAAAATATGTAAAAACATCATTAGTTAATGTTCAAAAAATTATTTTTTTAATTGAACCTAATTTAATAGAATTAAAAAAGTCTAAAGAATTATTGGAAGTTTATTTAGAGGATTGGGAAATACCAAGATACAAATTTAATATTGTATTAAATAAAGTAAATGTTAATTCAATAGATACTGAAATTATAAGCAATATTTTTAGTCAAATTAAAATAATTGGAAAAATAAACTTTTCAAAGAACTATACAGCTTTAGCAAATAATACAAATTTTAAATTTATAAATTTAAAAGATTATGAAAAAATAATTAGAAAAATTTAAATAGGAGGTTTTATGGAACTTGCATTAAATATATCAAATTTTACTAATACTATTTCTGAAAAAGTTTCAGAATTACAAGATAAATTTTTAAATTCAACATTTGGTAGTGCAGTAAATAATGCTCTTGATATTGGATTAAGATATATTCTTCCTGATGTTATAGAAGATGAAATAATAGATATCAAAGATGCTTTTTTAGAAAATGGTATATCAGATGGAATTAATGAAATTGTTGAAAAAGTAAAAGATTTTGCTAAAAGTGCATTAGGAATTTTAAGTGGAAATTTTGAAAATATATCTCAAGTTAAAAATGCAACTGATGAAGGAGGGATAATTGATACTATATCTGATTTAATAGATAAAGCTTTAGATAAATTAGAAGAAAAAGGAATTTTAGAAAAAGATTTATCAGATTTAATTAAAGATTCAAAAGATAAAATATTGAAAACGACAAAGGACAATATTTCCAATGATTTAGATGATCAAATAGAATATACTGAAAAATTAGAAGAAAATATAGAAAATTGGAAAGAAGCTTATGAATTACAAGATTTTAAAGCTATGGAAAAAACATATAAACAAATAGAAAAATATTTAAATAAAACTATGTCAACAGAATCCATATATACTTCTTCGAGAATTATAGAAAATTTACATAACTTAATAAAAAACAATGGCGAAAACTTTAATTTAACTGAAGAAGAGCTTGAATTAGCAGAAAAGTTATATTAAAAAACCTTTGTAAAATCTCTTGATTTTTTTATCTCACTTTTATATAATACTCGTATACAAAAAAGAAAAGGGGTTGACAAATGGACAGACAAGATGAAACAATTATAGAGAGAGAAATTAACGAAGAAATGAAGACAGCATATATTGATTATGCAATGAGTGTTATAGTATCACGTGCTTTACCAGATGTTAGAGATGGTTTAAAGCCTGTTCATAGAAGAATTCTATATGCTATGCATGAAGATGGAATTACTTCAGACAAGCCATATAGAAAATGCGCAAATACTGTTGGATCAGTTTTAGGAAGATATCATCCTCATGGAGATGCTTCTGTTTATGATGCTATGGTTAGAATGGCACAAGATTTTTCCATGAGATATCCATTAATAGATGGTCATGGAAATTTTGGTTCTACTGATGGTGATGGAGCAGCAGCTATGAGGTATACTGAAGCAAGAATGGCTAAAATTGCAGAAGCTATGCTTGTTGATATAGAAAAAAATACTGTTGATTTTATGCCAAATTATGATGATAGACTTCAAGAACCAACTGTTCTTCCTGCAAAAATACCAGCACTTTTAGTTAATGGTTCTTCAGGTATTGCAGTTGGTATGGCAACTAATATACCACCTCATAATTTGACAGAAGTTATTAATGGTATTGTTAAGATTATTGATAATCCAGATCTTGCGGATGAAGATTTAATTAAAATTATAAAAGGACCAGATTTTCCTACTGGTGCAACAATATTAGGAAGAGATGGAATTAAACAAGCTTATACTACAGGTAAAGGTAAAATAACAGTTAGAGCTGAATCAGAAATTGAAGAAATGAGTAATGGAAAACAAAGAATAGTTGTTCATTCTCTTCCATATCAAGTTAATAAAGCTAAATTAATTGAAACAATTGCTAATTTAGTTAAAGACAAAAAAGTTGAAGGAATATCTGAAATTAGAGATGAATCAGATAGAGAAGATAAATGTAGAGTTGTAATAGAATTAAAAAGAGATGCAAGAGCTCAGGTAGTTTTAAATTTATTATATAAACATACACAAATGCAAGATACATTTGGAATTATAATGTTAGCTCTTGTTGATGGAGAACCTAAGGTCCTTACATTAAGACAATGCTTAGATGAATATATAAAACATAGAAAAACTGTAATTTTAAGAAGAACAAAATTTGAATTAGACAAAGCAGAAGCAAGAGCTCATATATTAGAAGGTTTATTAATTGCTATTGATAATATAGATGAAGTTATTAAAATTATACGTGAATCTTATGATGATGCAAAAGAAAGATTGATTGCAAGATTTAATCTTTCTGATATACAAGCACAAGCAATTCTTGATATGCAACTTAAAAGATTATCAGGATTGCAAAGAGAAAAGCTAGAAGAAGAATATAATGAACTTATGAAATTAATAGCTCATTTAAAAGAAATTTTGGCAAATGAACAATTAGTTTATGATATTATTAAAGAAGAACTTCTTGAAATAAAAGATAAATTTGGTGATGAAAGAATTACTAAAATTATTGCTGCTGAAGGAGAATTTAATGAAGAAGACTTAATTAAAGAAGAACAAGCTGTTATTACTTTAACACATTTTGGATATATTAAGAGAATGCCAGCAGATACATACAAGAGTCAAAAACGAGGTGGAAAAGGTATAGCGGGAATGACAACAAGAGAAGATGATTTTGTAAAACAGATATTTACAGCATCTACTCATGATACAATTTTATTCTTTACAAATAAAGGAAAAATGTATAGACTTCGTGGATTTGAAATTCCGGAGGCTGGTAGAACTGCTAAAGGAACAGCTATTGTTAATTTATTAAATTTAGATGCAGGTGAAAAAGTATCAGCTATGATACCAATTCAACATTTTGCAGATGGAGTATATATTACAATGGCTACAAAAGGCGGAATCATTAAGAAAACACCATTAAAAGAATATGATTCTTCAAGAAAAACTGGTTTACTTGGAATAACTTTAAAGGATAATGATGAATTAATTGATGTTAGACTTACAGATGGTGAAGATAATATAGTATTAGTTACTAGAAAAGGAATTTGTATAACATTTGATGAGAAAGATGTTAGAGTTATGGGAAGAGTTTCTCAAGGTGTTATAGGAATTAAGTTAGATGAAGATGATTCTGTTATTGGAATGGAACCAATTGTTACAAATCAAAATGCAACATTGCTTGCTATTACTGAAAATGGATTTGGTAAAAGAACAGAACTAGATGAATATAGAGTTCAAAATAGAGCAGGTCGCGGAGTTATTACTTATAAAGTTACTCCAAAAACAGGAGAATTAGTTGGAATTAGGATTGTAAACGGCAATGAAGATATTATGATGGTTACTGATACAGGAACTATTATAAGAATTAAAGCAGCAGATATAAGCATACTTGGAAGATCAACACAAGGTGTAACTCTTATGAAAACTAATGACGGAAAAGTTGTAAGTATTGAATCTGTTGAACCTGAAGAAGATGAAGAATAAAGTTTTAAAATATAAAGATGAAAGCAGAAAAGAAGGCGTTTCTGCTTTCATTTTTGATGTTAAAAATATATTTAAATGTTATACAAAATTATTTATTTTTTTATTGTATAAAAAAATAAATAATGATATAATATCTAAACTAGTACAAATGATAAATAATTAAGAAAATCGGGGAAAGTGGGGCAATATAATGAAAATCGAACCAAAAGATAATTCTTTATTATTTTCAAGTACAGATATTCCAGATATATTTTTTTCAGAATATTTGCCTTTAGCAAGTGGAGATACTGTTAAGGTTTATTTATATATTAATTTTTTAGCTAAACATGGTAAAGATGTAAATATTAATGAAATATCAAAAATTTTATCTTTATCTTATGAGTCTGTTAATGATGCTATAAAATTTTTAGAAGAGCATGGATTATTATTAAAAAAACCAACAGGCTATGTTATAGCTAATATTCAAGAAATTGAACTCAATAAATTATATTCACCTAAAGTAACTTCATCTCCTGAAGATATCCAAAAAAGTGAAAAGAGTAAATATAGAGCAAGAGCGATTGAAAGTATAAATACTCAGTTTTTCCAAGGATTAATGAGCCCAAGTTGGTATACAGATATCGATATGTGGTTTAATAAATTTGGATTTGATGAACAAGTTATGATTGCTCTTTTTAGTTATTGCGCTGATAAAAAGGCTTTACATAGAAATTATATTCAAGCTGTTGCAGAAGGTTGGTCTAAAAATAATATAAAGAATTTTGAAGAACTAGATGAGTATTTTTCTAAAATGGAAAAAATTAATGTTTTCAAAAAAGACATTATTAAAAAATTACGCTTAAATAGATCACTTAATACTTTTGAAGAAGAATATATTGTAAAATGGACAACAGAATATGGATATGGAATGGATATTATAGAGATTGCTTTAAAAAGATCTACTTTAAAATCAAATGCTGGATTTGAATATTATGATACTTTGCTTACAGATTGGCATTCTAAAGGTTTAGTTACACCGGAGGAAGTAAATGCTCACTTAGCAAGTTTAACAGAAAAGAATACAAGAAAAAAACAAGTAAATAAAATGGCAGAACACTTTGAGCAATTAGAATATACACAAAGTACATTTGATAGTTTATATGACAATTAAAGGAGAAAAAAATTTTGAATAGCCCATTATTAAAACAAGTTTTAAATGAATATAGTTTAAAAAGACAAAAAGCTATAGAAGATGCTGAAAACAGAAAAAAAGAGCTTTTAGAAATAAATCCAAAATTACAAAACATTGAAAATGAGTTATCAAAAATATCAATAGAAGCCGCAAAAGCTGTAATAACTGCAGATGAAGATAAAAAGAAAAAAATTTTAGCAGAATTAAAAAAGAATTCAAATGCATTAATAAAAGAAAAAAATAATATTTTAAAAGAGCTTTCTAAATCAACTGATTTTTTAAAACCTCATTTTGAATGTAATATGTGTAAAGATACTGGATTTGTTGAAAAAAATGGCAAATCAGTTATGTGCTCATGTTTAAAACAAGAGATTTATAATATAGCATATAATAAATCTAATATGGGGAATTTAGATAGAGAGAATTTTTCTACTTTTAATATTAGATATTTTTCTGATAAGCCAGATAAAGAAAGATTTAAATCAGATATATCTCCTAGAGAAAATATGAATTTACTTAGAGAAAAAGCAAATAATTTTATTGAAAATTTTGATGATCCAACAGAAAAAAATCTTATATTTACAGGTGGAACTGGTCTTGGAAAGACTTTTTTAAGTAATTGTATTGCAGCAGAAGTTTTAAAACAAGGAAAAACTGTTTTATATCAAACAGCACCAGTTATGCTTGATTCAATTTTAGATGAAAAATTTGGAAAAAGTGATACAGGTTTTAATCTAATGGAAAACATTTTAACTACAAATTTACTTATAATTGATGATTTAGGTACAGAAAAAATTAGTGAAACTAAAATTACAGAATTATTTACTATAATAAATACAAGACTTTTAAATCAAAATCATAGTATAACCAAAACTATAATATCAACAAACCTTACAGTAAATGAATTATTTAGTATTTATACAACAAGAATAGGTTCAAGATTAGCAGGTTCTTATAGATTTTTAAGATTTTTTGGTGATGATATTAGATTAAAAAAAGGAAAAAAAGAAATATAATAAATAACTTTTAAATATTAAGAATATTTAAAAGTTAAAATATGAGTCTATAGCTCAGTTGGATAGAGCGACCGCCTCCTAAGCGGTAGGTCGGAGGTTCAATTCCTCTTAGGCTCACCATTTAGAAGTCATATAAATTAATATACTATATTTATATGACTTCTTTTATATAAATTTAATTAAAACAAATTATTTCATCTTTGTTTATCACAAAGGTAATTATTTTAAAATATTATTTCATTTTTTTATATTCAAATTCCAATCAGTTTTCTTTTCATAAAAATATACTTTTCTGTTTTTAAAAAATTTTATAATATAAATAGTAAAGTCTATGATATTTTCTCCACCTGTTCCTAATATACTAAATAAAAGAACTGGTAAAAAGAGGATTATAAAAACATAAATCTGAGTACTTAAATTTGAAATTATAGCTCTAATTATTAGAAGCAAAAAAACTCCCAGGCATAAGTCAATTATTGCTGTTCTATAATCTAAAAATCCTAATATTTTTCTATTTAATTTATAATTTTTGGGAAAAATAAATTTCATTTTAAACTCCTTTAATAATATATTTTTAATTTGTAATATTCCTATTTAACATACCAATATTATTTGTAATACTTGTTGTTATACCTCCAAATAACATATACATATATGTATTTGCTTTCATTAGTGCATAAATTATACCTATATAAATTATTTGAGATAAAGTATCATTAGATGTAAATTCTATTGAAAACGCGAGAAGTAAGATTATTGCAATTAAAACTTGTTCTAGTAGAAGAGAAATAAAAGCTTTTATCCATGATTTAAAAATCCATTCTGTTCTGTCATTAATTAAACATAAAAAGGCAAAAGGAGATAATAAAACAAATACTTGAATCATTATATATCTTAATGCATAAGAGAAAATAAGAGTAATAAATCCTATACTTGTCACAGATTTTATTATTCCTTCAAAAGAAGTTATAGAAAGAATAAAACTTGAAGTATAAATTGTATCATTGATTTTTTCTATAAAATTCATAAAGCTTATCTCTTCTCCTAGAATTTGCATTCCAATATACTGAATTGAACTAGAAACTAATGATATAATATTAATTATTTGAGAACAAATCCATAAAGATTCATTCATAATTCCAATAAAAATTACACATTTAAATATAAATTGTGATGGTGTTTGAATTTTAGAATATGTTAAATGTGAAAAAAGATAATTTGTGGCATAAAATATAATTATTCCTAAAATTAAAGCATTACAAATAAGTAAAATTCCTTCAGTAGATTTTGTTCCAAATAGTTTGGAAAAAGAATTATTTTCGATTATGCTACTGTTTATAAAAGTTATTTTATCTAATAATTCATAGATTGAATTATCAACTGAAGAAAAAATATTTCCAAAAATATTATTTATTATTTCTAAAATTGAATTTGTAGATGTTGTTGTATCTTCCACTTTACCTCCTTTAGCTAATTAGTGTATTCATAAGAGATAAAATCATATCTGTACATAAAATAAATCCATATGAAAATAAACTTCCTTTTATAAGATTTTTTCCAGTTCTGATTTTTTCTTCATCTCCAAAACTGAATTTTTTCATAAGTGCTCCCGCTCCTACTGCAATTGCAGCAACAGGAGTAGCTAATTTTAATATATAACTTTCAATTTTTTCAAATGCACTTTTTAATGTAGTAACAAGAGCTGGGTCTGCAGCAAAACTTTCCATAGATATAACTAAACTTATAATTAATAAAATAATGCATAGAAAAATAATAATAAAAATTTTATTTTTTAGTTTTAAATTTTTATTCATTAAAATCAAATCCTTTCAATTTATTTTTTCTTTTAGTGCTGTCGCTAATGTTTTTAAAATATGGTATCATATTTATTTTTTGAGGATTTAATATATTAAATCCATTTGATATAAAACCTAGTGCTGTAAAAGTTTTTAATTCTTGAGAGAAAAATTTTGTATCATATACAAAATCTGTTTGAGTATATTTGTTATAGCTTTCTGAAATATTTGTGTCTCTAGAAATTAATCTATTTATTATAAAGCTGTAATTTGTTTCTTTTGCATTTTCTGAGATAGTAGAAGAAATTTTTTCTTTTTCCTCTTTTCCAATTTGCTTTTGTGCTTCTTCAATTGTAAAAATATCATCTGTTCTAAACCATAATTTATTTATTAAATTTTGAACAATTACTTTTGTAGTAGCTTCATCTTTAATTGTATTTAAAATTGATGTATAACTTTGAGTTGCAATAATATTTATGCATTTTGCTTCTCTACTTTGCGCAAAAAACTCACTATCTGTGTCTGTAACATATTCATGATATTCATCACAAATAAAAGCACTTGTTTTAACTTTTTTATTATTATTTAATCTGTTTAAAACAGCTGATTGGAAGTCTAGTTTTAAATATGTTGCTATTATTTTAGAAAGATTCTTATATTCTGCAATATTCATATTTAAAACAATAATTTTTCCTTTATCTAAGACTTCATCAAATCCATTAAAATTAATTTCACTTTTGGGAGGACAAAATGTTTTAGAAACATTATAATCAGAGACAAAAAAATTTGTGATTCTTGTAATTTCAGATTTTAAAATAGAAGATGTTCTATCATCTAAAGAGTAAAATTCTTTATCAAAAAAATTTATACATGAAAGTAAATCATAAGCAGTTTTTTCATTTAAATAGCCATTTTTAAATTTTTCTCTTGCAATATAAATTTTTTCAAAATAATAATTTTTAAACATAATTAATTTATGAATTTCTTTAAAATCAACATAATTATCATTATATATTCTGCAAAATTTTATTGCTTCTGCTAAAATTTGTTCTGCTTTATCTAACCAATATGATTCACTATTATTTTTATTAAATAAAGTAAGAATAGTTTTTAATCTATTAGCAAGAACAATAGGCTTTAATGATGGTTTATCTAGTGGGTTATATTTAAAATGCCCATTTAAATTTACAATTAATACATCATTTTCACGCTCACACTTTTTGGCAAATTCTAGAACTTTTTCACTGTAATTTCCTTTTACATCTAATATAAGCATAGGTATTTTTTCGTTTGCACTTAAAGCTTTATATCCAATAAGTTGCTTTGTAAATGGATACATAGCAGAACTTGTTTTTCCACTTCCAATAGTTCCAGTTATAAAAATATTTTGATATAGTCCATTTTCATTTATTTCAATTAATTCACCTGAATCTGTTGTTGTTCCAATTGTTAATTTTAAATTGTTATCTATTTTATTATAATTTTTTTTAGGAATAGTTTTTAATGGGATTTTTTTATAGAATTTGTTAAAAATTTTTAAAAGAATTATATTATAAGAAATAAAAAAAGTAATAAAATAAGTTCTTTTTAGAAGTTTCCATGTGTTTGGATATTTAGATACTATATCAAATGGATGTACAGCATAGGGGAAGATTAAAGAGTTTGCTGTAAAAATTGGTTTAAATAAAATATAAATTAAATAAATACCTAAACCCAAAAAAATTAAATAAAATAAAATTAATTTTAAAAATTTTTTCATAAATATTAAAATTGTTTTTTCTTAATTTTTAATTTGGAACCTTGCAGATTATGCAAAAAGATAAAATTAATTTCTGAATAAATCGAATAAATAACTATAAAAACATTTATAATAAAACTAATAAAGAAAATGTGAATTAAATAAACTTGAATAATATCACCTTCTTTATGAAATTTTTTAGTAATATATAACATTTTTTTTAATTTGTCTATACTTTTTTTAAAAAATATGATAATATTTTTAAAGAAAAAATAAAAAAGGAGGAATAAAAATGATTGAAAAAACAATGAAAATAGGAGATTTTTGTGAACAATATCCAGACAAAATAGATATTCTTTTAGAAGCAGGTATGCATTGCTTAGGATGTCCTGCATCTCAAGCAGAAACAATAGAAGAAGCTTGTGAAGTTCACGGAATTGATGTTGAAGATTTAATTAAAGCTTTAAATGAAGATAAAAAAGAAGATTAACAGGGAGTATAGATGCTCCATAAAAATTTATTTACGAAAGTAAAAAGGAGAAAAAATGCAAGAGAAGAAAGAAGAAGAAATACTAAAAAAATATGCTAAAATCTGTACAGAAGATGTAAAAGATTTTATTAGTAGATATGATGAAAATGGACTAAGTTCTAGTAAAGCAGCTGAAAATATTAGAAATTATGGAATAAATTCTATAAAACAGGCTAAACCCAAAAAATGGTACCATTTCTTTTTTGGAAGTTTATTTAGTACATTTAATAAGATTTTGATAGGTATTGCTATAATTCTTTGTTATACAGATGTAATTTTAGCTGATACACCTAATTGGGCAAATATTATTGTTATATCTATTTTAGTTATAGTTAGTACTCTACTTGAATTTTTTGAAGAATATCATTCAAATAAAGCAGCTGAAAAATTAAAAGAGATGGTTAGTGCAAAATCAACAGTTTTAAGAGATTGAAAAAAAATTGATCTTCCAGTAAAAGAGTTAACTGTTGGTGATGTTGTTTTATTATCAGCAGGAAATATGATTCCAGCCGATATGAGGATAATTGAAGCAAAAGATCTTTATGTTGGTCAATCTACTTTAACAGGAGAATCTGAATCAGTTCAAAAATTTTCAAATTCAAATGCTGAGGAAATTGAAACAATATCTGATTTAGATACTATTTGTTTTATGGGAACCAATGTAATTAGCGGGTCAGCAAAAGGAATTGTTTTTAACAGTGGAGATAATACTTATTTAGGAAAAATCGTTAAATCAATAGCTCCCCAAAAACCTAAAACAGCTTTCCAAAAAGGAATAGATAGTATTAGTAAATTATTGGTAAGAATAATGATTATATTAATACCAATTGTATTTTTAGCAACTGTTACAAAACACAGTTTAGTAACATCTTTTACTTTTGCTGTAGCTATTGCTATTGCTATTACACCACTTTTGCTTCCAGTTATTTTGTCATCTAGTCTTTCAAAAGGTGCTGTAAAAATGTCTAAAAAGAAAACCATTGTTAAAAGATTAGATAGTATTCAAACTTTTGGCTCAATGGGAATTTTGTGTACAGATAAAACAGGAACTTTAACAGAAGATAAAATTGTTATTGAAAAATATTTGGATGTAAAAGGTGAAGAAGATACACGAGTTTTAAAGCATGCTTTTTTAAATTCATATTTTCAAACTGGTTTAGAAGGAAATATTGATGTTGCAGTAATTGATAGAGCAATGAAAAATGGAATGGAAGAATATACTAAAACATATAAAAAAGTTGATGAAATACCATTTGATTTTTCTAGACGTAGACTTTCAGTTATTGTTACGGATGGAACAAAAAAACAGCTTATAACAAAAGGTGCTGTTGAAGAAATTTTAAATATTTGTGATTATTATGATTATAAAGGAGAAGTTTCTAAAATTACAAGAGAAGCTAAAAGTGATTTCTTAAATATTACTAAAAAACTAAATGAAGAAGGTTTAAGAGTTATTGCTGTATGTCAAAAAAATGAAGTTAATGATATTACAAGCTTTGGCGTTGCAGATGAAAAGAATATGGTATTATTAGGATTCATAGGATTTTTAGATCCACCAAAGGAAAGTGCTGCAAAATCGATTAAAAAATTAAATGAAGCAGGAATTAGAGTAATTGTTTTAACTGGTGATAATAAGGAAGTTACAAAAAATGTATGTAAAAGAGTTGGAATTAATTCTCTAAAAATAGTCATAGGTAGTGATATTGATAAAATTTCAGATAGAGCATTAAGTAGATTACTTAAAAAAGTAAATATATTTGCAAAACTTTCTCCAATTCAAAAAGCAAGAATTGTAAGGGTTTTAAAAGAAAATGGAAATGTAGTTGGATATATGGGAGATGGAATTAATGATAGTCCATCACTTAGCAATGCTGATGTAGGTATTTCAGTTGATACAGCTGTTGATATAGCAAAAGAATCGGCAGATATCATATTACTTGAAAAAGATTTACATGTTTTATTAGATGGTGTAACAGAGGGAAGAAAGACATATACTAATTTAATGAAATACATTAAACTTGCAATTAGTTTTAACTTTGGTGAAGTTGTTTCAGTTATTATAGCTAGCTTTTTACTTCCATTTTTGCCAGAAACACCAATTCAATTATTAGTAGAAGGTTTATTATATGATTTTGGACAAATGACAATTCCATTTGATAAT
>CALXVK010000010.1 GCA_944391975.1 uncultured Clostridia bacterium | reverse complement strand
TGAACTGTTCCCAAAAAAGTGGACAGTGAATTAAAAAGAGAGCCTCTCGGAAAGTGTTGCAGTTATTACTGTAGCACTTTCTGCTTTTTTAACTGTTTTTGTTTAAATTGCATAGGTGTTAAATAACCTAATGATTTTTGTATTCTTTCATTATTATAATAATCTATATATTTTTTAATTTCTTCTATCATATCACAATTTTTAACATCTATCAAAGGATTATAAAGTAATTCACTTTTTAATATCCCAAAAAAGCTTTCCATAGGCGAGTTATCTATTGGAGTTCCTTTTCTAGACATACTCTGTATAAAGTTATTATCTTCCAGCATTTTTTGAAATTGTAAACTATTATAAATACTTCCTTGATCAGAATGAAATATAGTTCCTTCTGGAATTGATTTGTCTTTTATTTGATTTAGCATTTGTATGGCTATTGAAATTGATGCACTATAACTTACTTCATTAGCTTCTATAACATGTGTATTTAAATCTTTTACTGGTGAAATATATATCTTCTTTCCTTTATGTTTTATTTCAGTCATATCTGTAACCACTTTATCAAAGGGACAACTTGTATTAAAATTTCTTTTTAATACATTATGCTTTGGATGAGCTTCTCCTGGTTTTGTATATTTTTTCTTAGTCTTAATAACAGCTAATAAATTATTTTCTTTCATTAGTCTATAGATTTTTTTATGATTATGCTTTATATCATAATCTTGCTCTAATGCATGAGTCATTCTATCTACGCCATATCTACCTTTATGCTTTTTATATAATTCTTTAATTTTTTCTAAAATTATTTCATCTTCAATATCTTTTTCAGTTTTTACATTAATTCTATTTAACCATTTATAATATGTAGATTTCTTTACTCCAGATATTTCAAGAAGTATTTTAATAGGGTATTTAGCAGAAAGTTTTAATATTATTTCTTTTTTTTTAGAATATTTTCTCGTTCTTTCACAATTTCACGAAGATAAGCATTTTCTGCTTCCAAATATCTAATTTTATCTTTATCAGACATATTCTTTTTTGGACGTCCTTTTCTATGTCCTTTAGCCTTGCCACGATTTTCTCCTAAAGAATCTGAGCCATTTGATTGGTATTTTCTTGTCCATAAAGTTACCATGTATTCCTTAGGAATATCATATTTTATAGCTATTTGACGAATACCTCCGCTTTTACCTGATAAATAATCTTCTACTACCATAACTTTAAATTCTTTTGAGTAGGTTTTTTTCTTATTACCCATAAAAATACCCCCTTAAAGTATACATCTCTTTTTTATTAGTGTCTACTTTAAGGGGTAGAGTTCAATATTTGTTCCCATTTTTAAGAAAAGTAAAAGTATAAAAAATGCTTTAAATATACCTGTGGCAATATACACATACGAAAAAAAATCATTTACCCTTTTTATATTCATAAAATCCCCTTAAATAAAAAATATATTTAATTTATATCATATACTTATTTTTCTTTCAATATAATTAATATTTTTTTTGACAAAAAAATACACAGATTAAATCTGTGCACTTTTTCTATTTTTTGTCTGTTTCTTCAACAGCTTTTTCTTCTTTAACTTCTTCAGTAGTTTCTGTTTTTGGTGCTTCTACTTTTGCTGTTTCTTCAACAATTGGAGCTTCTTCTGTAACCTCAACAGTTTCAGCACTTTCTGCAACTTCTGATTCACCTGGAACTAATTCTTCTTTTATTGTTATTTCTTTAGTTTCAATTCTAGCTCCAACTTTCTCTTTAGTTTTAGCAGCTTTACCTACTCTATCTCTTAAATAATAAAGTTTAGCTCTTCTTGCTTTACCTACTCTAACTACCTCAACTTTTTCTACTAATGGTGAGTGAATTAAAAATGTTTTTTCAACTCCAACACCATATGAAATTCTTCTAACTGTAAATGTAGCGTTTACTCCGCCACCTTGTTTTTTAATAATAATACCTTCGAAAACTTGGATTCTTTCCTTATTTCCTTCTTTAATTCTTACATGAACTCTAACTGTATCACCAATTTTTAATTCTGGAATTTTATTTTTTAATTGTTCATGCTCGATTGATTTAATAATATCCATTATTAAATTACTCCTTTCTTTAAATTTTATTTTTTATACTCTCTAAAAATTTTTTATCATCTTCAGTTAAATTAGCATTTTCTAAAATATCTTTTCTTTTATTATATGTAACTCTTAGTGCTTCCTGCCTTCTCCATTTTGCAATATTTTCATGATGACCTGAAAGTAAAATTTCTGGTACTCTTACTCCATCAAAATATTCTGGTTTAGTATATTGTGGATATTCTAAAAGTCCATCTTTAGAAAAACTTTCATCTTCTTCAGATCCATTTTTTAATACTCCTGAAACATACCTTGAAACAGAATCAACTAAGACCATTGCAGGAATTTCACCTCCTGTTAAGACATAATCTCCAATTGAGATTTCCTCTGGATTTATTTTATCTATAACTCTTTGATCAATTCCTTCATAATGTCCACATAATAAAATTAAATGTTTATATTTTGCTAATTCTTCTACTTTATTTTGATTTAATGTTTTTCCCTGTGGTGATAAATAAATTACTTTACTATCATCTGATTTAACACTTGAATAAGCATCCCATACAACATCTGGTTTTAAAAGCATTCCAGCTCCACCACCATAAGGTGTATCATCTACTTGTTTATGCTTATTTTTTGAAAAATCTCTGATATTTATTAAATTTATTTCTAAAATATTTTTTGAAGTTGCTCTACCTATAATACTTTTAGTTAAAGGTTCAAACATTTCTGGAAAAAGTGTTAAAATATCAAATTTCATTTTATAACCCCTTTGGTAAATTAACAATTATTTTTCCGTTTTGAAGATCTATATCTTTCAAAACTTCTGGTATAGCTGGTAAATATTTTAAAACTCCAAGCTCGCTTCTTACAACATAAACATCATTTGCTTTTTCAGATTTTAAAATATCATCTACTTTTCCAAGTAATTCTCCTGATTCAGTAAATACATCTAACCCAATTAAATCTGCTATATAATAAGTTCCTTCTGGTAATTCTTCCAAATCAGATTTTCTTACATAAACATAAAGATTTTTTAATTTTTCAGCATAATCTATATGATCAATTCCTTTTAGTTTTAAAACAACTTGATTTTTAGAATATGTAACCTTTTGAATTTCATATTCTGTATATTCATTTTTGTTTTTTACTAAAATTGTAGATAATTTTTCAAATCTATGTTTATCCTCTGAAAACGAATTAAGTTTTACTTCTCCTCTTAGTCCTCTAGTGTTAACTATTTGACCAATTTCTAAAATATCTTTCATTTTTACCTACCCTACAAATTCAATATTAACTCTTTTATGTTCTTTAACAGCAATTGCTTTTATAAGGCTTCTAATTGATTTTGCCATCTTACCTTGTTTACCAATTACTTTTCCCATATCTTCTTTAGCAACTCTTACTTCATAAACAACAGATTTGTCGTTAGTTTTTTTCTCAATAGAAACTGCATCTTGGTTATCTACTAAGTTTTTAATAATCAATTCTAGTATTTCTTTCATAATTATTCCTTCCTTCTAAAATCTGTAGTTCTTACGCATTTTTCTTATTAACTCTTTCGATTAAGTTTTTAACTGAATCTGTTGGTTTTGCACCATTTTTAATCCAAGTATCAACTTTTTCAGAGTCAATATTAATTGTTGCTGGGTTTGTCATTGGATCATAAGTTCCAATTTTCTCAACAATTTTTCCGTCTCTAGGACTTCTTGAATCTGCAACTACTACATGATAGAAAGGTGCTTTTTTCTTTCCTTGTCTTTGTAATCTAATTTTTAACATTTTATAAGATCCTCCTTCCTTTTTGCTATTTATTTTAAATCATTAAATCCAGACATATCTATATTGTCTAAATTCATGTTTTTTAACAATTTACTCATTTTTTTATTTTTTCCAGGACTAGTCATTTCTTTCATCATTTTTTGAGTCATTTCAAATGATTTCATAAATTTGTTAATATCTTGAACTTCAGTTCCACTTCCGTTTAGCAATTCTCAAACGTCTACTTCCATTTAATATATTTGGATTTTGACGTTCCTTTTTAGTCATTGAACAAATTATAGCTTCAATTTTAACAAATTCTTTTTATATCTTTTAACTTACCTCCCAAACCAGGAATAAGTTTTAAGATTGATGAAAATGATCCTGACCCCATTTTTTTCATTTGTCTTAGCTGAGCTAAGTAATCATCTAAATCAAACTTTTGCTTTCTTAATTTTTTTTCTAAAGCTTCTGCTTGTTCTAAATCAAATGCTTCCTCAGCTTTATCTATAATAGATAGAACATCGCCCATTCCTAAAATTCTTGATGCCATTCTATCTGGATAAAATTCTTCAAATTCATTTAATTTTTCACCTGTACCTATAAATTTTATAGGTTTACCAGTTATAGATTTTACTGAAAGTGCAGCACCACCTCTAGTATCACCATCTAATTTTGTTAAAATTACCCCATCAATTCCTAATTCTTTATTAAATGTATCTGCAACATTTACCGCATCTTGACCAGTCATTGAATCTACTACTAAAAGAATCTCATGTGGTTTTACATCTTGTTTTAAACCTTTTAATTCATTCATTAATACTTCATCAATTTGAAGACGACCTGCAGTATCTATTATAATAACATCATTTAATTTTGAAATTGCTGTATTTACTGCTTGTTTTGCAATTAATCTTACATCTTTAGTATTTTCATTAGCAAAAACCGGTATATCTAATTGTTTACCAACAACTTGTAATTGCTTTATAGCTGCTGGTCTATAAACATCGCATGCAACAAGTAATGGTTTTTTGCCTTGTTTTCTAATTCTATTTGCTAATTTTCCAGCTGTTGTTGTTTTACCAGAACCTTGAAGACCAACTAACATAATTATAGTTGGAGGATTTGGAGTAAAATTAATTCTGCTCTCTTCTCCACCTAAAAGATTTGTTAATTCATCTCTTACAATTTTTATTACTTGTTGACCTGGAGTTAGTGATTTTAAAACATCTTGACCTAAAGCTTTTTCTTCGATTACTTTTATAAAATCTTTAACAATTTTAAAATTAACATCAGCTTCTAAAAGAGCAAGTTTTACTTCTCTTAGAACTTCCTTTAAATCACTCTCATTAATACGAGCTTTTCCACTTAGTTTTCTTGTTATTTCTTGTAATCTATTTGATAAGCCTTCAAATGCCATCTTAAAACTCCCTTCTAAAAAAAGAAAATATAAATTGAAAAATCAATTCTAAATTAAGATCTGTAATTTTTCTTTAACATCATTCAAGATCTCTGCAATTTCTTTATCTGACATACTACTTTTTATTGTAGTAATTTCAGATAAAACATCTGCAATAGTTTCTTGTTTTGTTATTGTGCTTTTCATAATTCCTAATTTCTCTTCATATTCAAAGAGATTATTTTCTCCTTTCTTTAGATTATCTCTAACAGCCTGTCTTGTAATTCCTTCGTTTTCTGCAATCTCTGAAAGAGATAAATCATTATTGTAATAGTCATCTAATAAATTAAATTGTTTTTCAGTTAATAATTTACCATAAATTTGAAGTAAAACACTTATTTCAACTTGTTTTTCCATTTATTAGATCACTCCTTTTTTTGTAATGCTAATATACTTTACACCATTTTTTCCCATTTGTCAAGAAAAATCTAGCATTTTTACAAAAAATCAAGCGAGCCTCGTAGATATCAAAAGATTTCTACAAGGCTCGCTCCTCCTGGCAACTTATTCAAAGAAATTCATAGATACAGTTATATCGCTCCACGCACTTAAAACCGCCATTTCTTCTTTAAGCGGATTCATCGCTCTTAATAATTCAATTGCCAATTCCACTTTATCCCAGCTAATATAAGTTAAAGGTTGTCCGTCGTTAATAAATTTAACAATATTTAGCTCTTCAATTTCCGGAGGAAGCGGCATTGAAATATTAAATTTTTCACGAACCAGCTCGTTCGTTCTATCCCAGTCATCATGAAGTTTCTTTTTTTCAGTCTTTTCTACATCTTCGCGTGCATGACCTGCATTCATCAGCTTTAAAAGTTCCTGCTTATAGGTTTCTCCTACATTAAGCCATGAATACATAATCTTATCTGTTACAAGATGCCAAAAATATCCGCGCCAAAACGGATTATCCTGATCATCTTTAGATAACGTATCCAAAAATGCGGTCAAATCCGGATCACTACTATATCCATAGTGTAATCCCTTTTTTTGGTCATCATCTTTTGCTAAAGCTCTTTCTTCAAAAAAGCAATAACTAGGTGGCATATCAGGTTCTTTCCAACTCGAATATTTTCTTCGAGCTTCATTAATACCTAATTTAGACACCCATTTCTTCAGCAAATCAGGAGCTTCTACTCCTTTCCGGAAACTCTCATTCTCCAAAAGTGCTGGTTTACATGCTGCCAAGTGTAATAAATATCCAGGCATTAAAACACCCCTTTCATAAGGTATACGGCGGGAAAATCCTATTGGATTTGTCCCTTGGTTAATAAGTAAACGCCATTATTTTAACATGTTTCTTTGTAAAAGTAAATAGTTTCAAGGTTTTTATTGCAATCCAATCACATAATTTGTAACAGATGTATCAACAACATAATCCAAAACTTCTAAATATGGTTTAGTTCTAAAATTTATAAAACCATCTAATATCATAATTTTATTATCTAAAAAATATTCATATACTAATCCTTTCAATATTTCTTTTTTATAAGCTAAATTTGCTTCTTGAAGCTCAATTATTTTCTCACAAATCTTTAAAATAACTTCTTTTTCAAAATCTTCAAAATAAAAATAATTTTCATCTATAATTTTATCTAAAATTTTTTCTTCATAAAAAATTTCTATTATTTGCGATATTAATCCAGATATTTTTATCAAAAAACCTTTTTCATTATCTCCTTTAAAATGAACTATAACATTTCTATAAATTTTGAATTTATTTGAAGAAATTACAATATCTTCAAAGTTTTTTTCTAAATTTTTAATTATGAACTTTATTACTTCTTCATTATTGGTCTTTAAACAAATTGATTTCATAATTCCTCCAAATTAAATCTCTATGTTTTATAATACGTTTTTATAAAAAAATCGTGTATGTCTACAAAGCAAAAATAGTAGCCCTAAACCAGGCTACTATTTATTATCTCCTAATTATTAAATTAAATTCTTATAAAATCTCATTTTTACATTTTTCACCATTCATGACTTGTTTAATATTTTCACAAGTATCACTTGCAATATTATTTAAAGCTTCTTTTGTAAAGAATGATTGATGAGCTGTAATTATAACATTTGGCATTGAGATTAGCATTGATAAGTTTTTATCTCTTTTATATGAATTAGACATATCTCTAAAGAAAAATTCTTCTTCATCTTCATAAACATCAAGACCAACTCCACCAATTTTTCCTGTTGAAAGTTCATCTATTAAAGAATCTGTATCTACTAATTTTCCTCTACTTGTATTTAAGATTATTACTCCTTTTTTCATTTTATCAATACTATCTTTATTAATAATATTTTCTGTTTCTTTTGTTAATGGACAATGTAATGAAATTATATCTGATTGCGCTAATAATTCATCTAATTCTACATATTTAAATCCCATTTCTTCTGCTGCTTTTTCATCTTTAAATAAATCATATGCAATTATATTAGTTCCAAATCCTTTCATTATTTCTATGAAAGCTTTTCCAATTCTTCCTGTTCCGATAACACCAATAGTCTTACCATGAACATCAAATCCTAAAAGTCCATCTAATGAAAAATTATATTTTTTTACACGTTGATATGATTTATAAATTTTTCTATTTATATTTAATAAAAGAGCTATAGTATGTTCAGCAACTGCATAAGGTGAATATTGTGGTACTCTTACTACTTTTAAATTTCCTTTATGATCAACATCAACATTATTAAATCCTGCACATCTTAGAGCAACTACTTTAACACCATTTTCCTCTAATATTTTTAAAGTTTCTTCATCAGCTTTATCATTAACAAATATACAAACTACATCATAACCTTTTGTAAGTTCTGCTGTTTCTTTATTTAATTTTGAATCAAAATATGTTATATCATAGCCATAATTTTTATTATATTCGTCAAATAATTCTTTATCATAGTCCTTTGTATCAAAAAATGCAATTTTTACCATAACTAATTCCTCCTTAAACTTTAAAAACTCACACAGTTATTAATTATACTATTTATAATTCAAAAAATCAATACTTTCTTCAAGCTTTTAGGGACACTTTCAAAAAGCTTGTTACTTCCATTTTAATTTTAAGTAATCCATCGTTCCTTTTGAAATTTCAAAAAAATTTCTAATTTCTACATACTTAACTCCAAACTTATTCTTTAAGAAATAAATCAACTTCTTAAATAAACACTCATCAGATAAAATATCGTATAATTCTATATTATTTTCTTTTTTAAACTTATTTATGCCTTTTATTATATATTTGATTTTTTCATCTAAACTTTCTTCATTTATATCTATAAATCTCATATCGTCTACTCTATTAAATAATTCTAAGTAATCACAATTTTGTCCAAAAATTTCTTTCATAATTTCACTTTGGGTTACTCCAGTATTATTTATATAATCTCTATATGAAGAGTATCTATACTCCTCACATTTTAATACCATTTTAGCCTTTACAGGATTATCATGTATATATTTTATACAATTAATAATATAATTTTTATCATATATAGGTTCCGTACAATATCTATTTCTAAATAGGACTCCACATCTATTTTCTTCTTTATTATACCTTTGAGCATATATTAAATTTGTTTTCTGCATAAATTTACCAAAATCTTTTATATTTTCAGTATATATTAAAAAATGAGCATGGTTATTCATTATACAATATGCTATTACTGTAAAATCATATATTTTTTTATTTTTGGCAAATATATTTAAATAAGTCTCTATGTACTCATCTTTACTAAAAATATATTCTTTATTTATTCCCTGAACAATAACATGTATAAATGGAGTATTTAAATTTTTTCGTGCAATTCTTGGCATTTTACATCTCTCCTATAAAAATAAAATAAGGGAAACTTGCATTATTGCAAATTCCCCCATATTGATTTTCTATTATATTCCATTTTTTTGACTTAATCAACAAATTTTTATGTTTCTTAAAAAAAATCGAATAATTTATCAAGCTTTTTAGAAGTGTCCCCAAAAGATTGAAAGTATTTTTTATAAAGCATTATTAATGCCACTTGATACTAAATTTGCTAAACTACCGAGTTAAATCGTCTATTTCTTTTGGAGTAACAACTAAATTATAATTTCTAGGATTTAAAATCTCTTTTATTGTTTCATAATTATCATTTAGTTTTAGTTCATTTAAATATTCATTAGATTTTCCTTCTTCTTGCAGTTTTTCTATAAAAAGATTTATAGAATCATTTACGATTATTGCACTTTCAATTACTGTTGGGATTCCGAACTGCAATTACAGGAACATTTAAACTTTCTTTATTTAATGTTTTTTGTGTATTTTGAACACCTCCACCTGGTACTATTCCTGTATCTGAAATTTGAATTGATTTACTAATTCTTTCAATACTTCTTGAAGCTAAGCTATCAATTGCAATTATTAATTTTGGATTAGTATTTTCTACAATTCCTTTTATAACTTCAATTGTTTCGATTCCAGTAACTCCCATAACTCCTGGAGAAATTGCACTTATTCCTCTTTCATTTTCACCGCAAATATTCTGGATAATATTTTTTAATATGTCTTGTAACTTCTATATTATCTATAACTTTTGAACCTAAACTATCGACAACTAAATTTTCATTTCCAAGCCCTACAACTAAAACTTCATCTTCTGAATTACATAAATTTTGAATTAAATTCTTTAATTCATTCGAAATTATTTGAATAATATTATTTTCTGATTGTTCACTTAAATTAGTAATTTTTTTACAGTCAATTGTTATATAATTTCCAATATCTTTATCTAAAGCTTTTTTTCCCTCTTCATTAATAATTCTAACTCTAGTAATCCTAACTCCATCTGGCTTTTTCTCAAGCTCACATTCAATTCCTTTAACTTCATTCTCAATTTTATTCGCTTTTTTATAAATATCTCTTCTTTCATCCGCCATATCAGTTCTAAAAAGCATAAAAATACCTCCTTAAAAACATTTTTAATATTTTTTGTTAAGGAAGGTATTTTTATTCTTCAAATTATTTTTATTCTGCCCAATTATGATATACTTCTAGAACATCATCTAAATCTTCAAGATTATCTATTAATCTTTGCATTTTCTGTGAACCTGATTCATCTAATGTAATGTATGTACTTGGAATCATTTGAATTCCTGCTTCTAAAAATTTCAAACCTTTTTCAGATAAATTTTCTTCAACTGCTGTAAAATCACTTGGAGCTGTTTTTATCTCATATACTTCATCTTCTGATGAGAAATCCTCTGCTCCAGCTTCTAAAGCCATCATCATAAGTTCATCCTCATCAAAAGGGCATCCTTCTTTTTCTATTACTATAATGCCTTTTGATTCAAACATATATGAAACACATCCTGTTGTTCCAAGATTTCCTCCTGCTTTATCAAAAACATGTCTAACATCAGCTGCAGTTCTATTTTTATTATCTGTACTAGCTTTAACTATTACAGCAACTCCGCCAGTTCCATATCCTTCATAAGTAAGTTCTTCATAATTTTCATTACTTGTTGAAGCCTTTTTTATAGCATTATTAATTGTATCATTTGGCATGTTAGCAGCTTTACATTTTGCAATGACATTTTTTAATTTTGAATTTCCTGCAGGGTCTGGTCCACCTTCTTTTACAGCAATTAATAGTTCTCTTCCTAATTTAGTAAATATTTTACCTCTTGCTGCATCAGCTTTACCCTTTTTCGCAGCAATATTATGCCATTTTGAATGTCCTGACATGGTTAATTCCTCCTTTTAATTTTTGTATTTAAGCCGTTTTAGGCTATTATTTTAGTTCATTTTTTTAAAAGCCACATCTATTTTAACATATTTTTTTCTATTTGTGTAGTATTTTTTATAATTTCTTTTTTCAAGGATACATAAACGATTTTTTGCTTTTTAGAATCATACTTTTTTAAATATCCCCAAAAACATAAAAAAACAAAGTCTTAAAATTTTTTATTTAAAACTTTGCTTTTATCATTTTATAATTACTTTAGTAATAAATTAACAATTTCATTTATATCATCTTTAAATAATATACTTTTGTTTTCTATATCCAAAAAAGTATCACTTATATCTTTATTAATTCTTATTAAATTCCAATTTTGATTTTGATATGTCATTTGTTCAAATGGAATACGTATTATTCCTGGTGTATTAAATCCAACCCCTAATTCTAATAATACAAGATTTTTATTTTTTGAATTTTCAAGAAATTCACCATATTTTCGATTTTGTTTATACCAATTATCATCTTGTACAAAATTAGCATCTATTCTTAAATTGACTTCCATTTTTCCACCACATACAGGACATTTTGGAACCAATTCTGTTAAAATTTTACAATCTTTTGTACTTTTTATCATTTCTTTTACTAAATCTGATGCATCATATAATTTGTTATGACATGCATTTTTGCACTGAATATATCTATAACTTCCTTGTGTTGCAAATACTCTTTCTTTATCAAAACCAGCTTTATAGAATTGGTCATCAACATTTGTTGTAATAACAAAATAATTTTTACCATTAAATAATTTTAATATATTCTCATATAATTTTGTTGATTCTACTCCAATATCATTTACATACATATGCTTAGCCCAAAAAGCCCATTTTTCTTCTTCAGTGCAAAATTCGATTTTTGCTATGTTTTATTTTAATAAAATGTTCTTAATTTTTTATTAAATTAAAGGGTTATTGTTATATTTTTATTATAAACACTCTAACAATATCTCATATATTTCATTAGAAGTTAATTGCCTGCAACAGCCTTTGCTTATATTGCTTGTATCAGCAACTTTTCTTAATATTTCTTTATCAGTAATATTTATTTCAGATAATTTACTTGGTAATCCAATTTCTTTAATAAATTCTGCTAAAGTTTCTATTCCCTTTAATGCTATTTCTTCATCGTTTAATCCAGTTGTATCTATTTTCCAAACTTCTTTAGCATATCTTGCAAATTTATTTATATTTTCTTTATATATATGTTTATATACAATTGGATGAATTATTGCTAATCCTTGACCATGATTACAATTTGTATATGCTCCTAATTGGTGCTCAATTTGATGACATTGAAAATCAGTTATTTTTCCTAATTTTAATAATCCATTTTCTGCAATAGAAGAATCCCACATAAGTTCACTTCTCACATATTTGTCTTCTGGATTTTTTATAACTTCTCTTATATTTTTTATAACATTTCTCATAATTGCTTCATTTATTTCATCTGATACATTTGTTTCTTCTGAAATACCAAAATATGTTTCCATACAATGACTCAATGTATCAAAAGCTCCTGAAATAACTTGTTTCATTGGAACTGTTAATGTATATGTTGAATCTAAAACAACAAATTCTGCTAAACTTCCTAGCATTCCTGTTTTCATGTTTAGTTCTTCGTTTGTTATTACAGCTCCAGAATTCATTTCGGCTCCAGTTCCACTTGCTGTTACAATAGCTGCCATTGGTATTCCAGACTTTGGAAATTCTCTTTTTTCAAATTCTAATTTCCATATGTCTTCCTCTGTTTTGGCTTGTACAGATACTATTTTACAGCAATCAACAACTGAGCCTCCACCAACTGCTAATATAAAGTCCACATTATTTTCTTTTGCAATATTTGCACCTTCTTGAACTTTTTTATAAGTTGGGTTTGACATAATTCCATTAAATTCTATAATATTTTTATCATTTTCTTTAAGTATTTTTACTATTTCATCATAAACTCCATTTTTCTTGATTGATCCTCCTCCATAGGCAACCATCACATTACTACCTATTTTTTTCAATTCAGTAGATAGAGCCTGTTTTAAACTACCTTCTCCAAAATATACTTTTGGAATCTTTTCAAATATAAAACTTTTCATAAGAAATCTCCTTTCAATATTTATCTTTACAATTCGAATTATATATGTCGGTAGTTACTATCGGTCAATGTTTTTTTTAATTTTTTTAATTATTTTTTTGCAGTATAAAAAATACAATTTCTATAATGTAAAAAACATATCGCACAACTCTTAAGAGTTATGCGATATGTTTTCTGACTTGCTTTATAAAATCCAGCTAAAGCATACAAAAAATATAAATAAAATATATTATAATTAAAATAAATCCTCTTTTTTTATCTAGTTCACTTTTTTTATTTATAGTTGCAATTGCCTGAAGAATAATCGTTACAGCTATCAAAAATATAATCGATTTATTAAATTCTGTAGAATATGTTAAAGGAGTTATAACTGCTCCAATTCCAATTAATAAACATAAATTTATAATATTAGAGCCAGAAATATTTCCTAATAACAAATCTGTTTCATCTTTTTTAGCAGAAATAATACTAGTTACAATTTCTGGTAAAGCTGTTCCAATTGCTACTACTGTCATACCAATAAATTTTTCAGATAATCCTAAAGCAGTTGCAATATTTATAGAACCATCAACAACAAAATCAGCACCAAATTTTAATCCTAATATTCCTAAAATCATATATAATATAATTTTAATTGCTGGATAACTTTCTTTTGCTTTAACATTTTTTATAATTTCATCATCTATTTTTTTATTGTGAATACTTTTTTCTTCATAAACTGAATAAATAATGTAAATTGCTAAAAATATAAGTAACATGACTCCTTCAAAACAACTTACACTTTGTATATTACTTTTTATTTTTTCATTTCCAAAAAATAGCAATAAAATCATAATAAAAATACTGATTGGAAGATGTCTTTTTATAATTCTTTTATCAAATTTAACTGGTCTTACTAAACTTGTTATTCCTATAACAAATAAAAAATTACATATACAACTACCAATACTATTACCAATTATTAAATCAAAATGATCATCTAATGCTGATGTAACTGTAATAAAAAGCTCTGGGAGTGAAGTTCCAATAGCCACAATTGTTAATCCAATTAGCATTTCAGATATTCCAAACCTTTTAGCTATACTTATGGCTGCTTTTATTAAAAGATCCGCTCCTTTTATTAAAAGAATAAATCCTATTGCAATTAAAATTATTTCTATTATAGAGTATCTTCTCCTTTCTCTTTTGTAATATTTAAAATATTATACGATTATATTTTTATTCAACACTTTTTAATGAATCAATCATATTTATTTTCTTTAAATTTATATGATTTATAAGATTTACAATTAGAGTAAATGCTATAGTTATTGTAGCAGAATAAACAAAACTTAACGGATTTACCTGTCTTACAAACATCAAAGTATCTGTTTCACAAGTTGTAATTATAAAATGTGATAAATAAACTCCAACTATTAAACCTAAAATAATTCCAAAAAATGCTAAAATCATATTTTCTTTTGTTATATAATTGTCCACTTCATTATCATAAAATCCTAATACTTTTAAAGTTGCTATTTCTCTTTGTCTTTCACTTATATTTATGTTTGATAAATTATACATTACAACAAATGCAAGTATTGCTGATGCTACAACTAAAATAACTACAACAGCATCTAAAGATCCCATCATATCACTTACTGTACTTACTGTATTTTCTGATGAAACAATACTAGAAACAGAAGCATTATTTAAAATTTCTTTTCTTAATTCATCTTCCTCTTCAGCTGTTAAATCAGCTATCTTTAGAAAGATTACATTTGTTTCATAAGGGCTAAATACATTTTCATAAGTATCCTTTGTCATATATACATAATTATTTATATAATTTTCAGCTATTGCTGTAACTTTTAATGCATATTCTTTACCATCTTCATTTCTAAATGTTACATTATCTCCTTTTTCTACCTCTAATAAAGTTGCTAATTTTTCACTTAATACTACTTCATCATCTTTTAACTCTATTTTCTGGTATTCATTATATACATCATTTAAAATTATAACATTTTCTAATTCATCTATATTGTTTGCAATTGTCAAAGTTACTTCGTAATCTTTATCATTATTATATATTCTAGTTGTTTCCATTCTTGCAGTTACTTGATCTACTACATCCTCATTTTCTTGTAAAGAATTTATTAAACTTTCTACATCAGTATTTGAATTTAAACTTATTAATTCATCATATTTTAATACATTTTCAAATTGGAAAGTTACTATATTAGATATAGAATCTTTAAGTCCAAATCCAGCAAGTATTAAAGCTGTACATCCAGAAATTCCAATTACTGTAACTATTGCTCTCATTTTATATCTAAATAAATTTCTAACTACTATTTTATTAGAAAAATTAAGTTTACTCCAGAAAAATTTCCATTTTTCTAATAAAATTTTCTTTCCCATTTTTGGTGATTTTGGTCTCATTAATACAGATGGCATTTGTTTTAATTGTCTACAAGCAACTAAAATACTTGAGCCACAAATACATATAACACCTATTATTAATCCTATTAACCCATATTCTAAATTAAACTCTGCAACAAAATTAGGAACTGTAAATAACATTGTGTAAATTTCCCATATAATGTTTGGTAATAATTTAAATCCAATTGCCATACCAATTAAGCCACCTATTATAGTTGCTAAAAGAGAAAATATAATATATTTTAAAATTATCTTAAAATTTCCAAATCCCAAAGCTTTTAAAATTCCTAATTCCTGTCTATCCTCTTCTACCATTCTCATCATAGAAATTAAACTTATTAGTATTGCAATTATATAAAATATAACTGGAAATACATCACCAATTTTTGATACACCTTCTGTTGCATCTATAAAATCGCTATATGCTTGATTGTTTGTTCTATCAAATATATACCATGTTGAGCTTGGAAGACTTTCTCTATCAACTGGTATATTTTGCAATTCTAAAGATTGTATATATTCCCCATATACTTCATTAAATCTTTGTTCTTCTCTATCTGTTTGTATTTCTTCTATTTTATTTATAGTGTTTTCTACTAATTCTTCATATCCATTTTCACTTGTGGTCATTTCCTTTGCATTTTTTACTGTTAAATAAATATTATTATAATATTCTTGATTAAAAATATCTTCTTTTGCATAAATATAATAATCTATTTGACCTTTTCCTAAAGTTGTTGTTCCTCTTGATATTCCAAAATATAGTGGACTTTCCACTGTACCAACTATTTTATATTCTTGCTCATCACCTTCGAAATTAATAATATCTCCTATTTTTAAATCATTTTCCTGTAAAAAGTCATTTTCAACAACAATTTCATTATTCTCATTTGGAAGATTTCCTTCTATTAATGATACTTTATTTATATTTTCATTAATTCCTATCATTTTTACAACATATTCTTCTTTATCTGTTTTCATTATCGCATCTTTAGAATATGTACCTTGAGCAACATCTACACCTTCAATTTTTCTTATTTCCTCTAAATCATTTTCCGTTAGTCCCAAAGTAGATACTATTTCTATATCATATACATTTTGAGTATCTAAATATGAATCTAGAGTATCCAGCATATCTGGTGATGCAGCTTGTATTCCTGCATAAAAACCAACTCCCAATAGTGCCATACATAAAAGTGATAAAAATCTTTTGAAATTATTTTTTATTTTTCTAAAACTACTTGTTAAAATTCTATCTTTTTTCATTACCATTCAATCTCCTCAATAGATTTTGGTTCTTTATTTATAATAGTATCTTCAACTTTTCCGTTTTTAAATTTAATAATTTTATCAGCCATCTCTGCTATAGCTGCATTATGTGTAACAATAATTACTGTCATATTTTCATTTCTGCATGTAGTTTGTAATAATTTCAAAATTTGTTTACCAGTTTTATAATCTAATGCTCCTGTCGGTTCATCACACAATAGAAGTTTTGGATTTTTAGCAATAGCTCTTGCTATTGCAACTCTTTGTTGTTCACCTCCAGATAATTGTGATGGAAAATTGTTTTTTCTATTTTTTAATCCAACTTTATCTAGAATTTTATTTGGGTCTAAATAATCTTTACAAAGTTGTACTGCAAGTTCTACATTTTCAATAGCCGTTAGATTTTGAATTAGATTATAAAATTGAAAAACAAATCCAATATCATTTCTTCTATATTTAATTAAATTTCTTCCTTTTAGATTTGTTATATTTTCTCCATCTATTATTAATTCTCCAGATGTTACAGTATCCATTCCACCTAATATATTTAAAGCTGTTGTTTTTCCTGCACCACTTGGTCCTAATATACAAACTAATTCTCCTTTTTCTATTTCAAAATTAGCTTTGTTTAATGCTTTTATTTCTACTTCTCCCATCTTATATATTTTACTAATATTATTAAATTCTATATATGCCATTTTCTACCTCCTATCTTTATAATATCAAAAAAATTATTATAAATGTATAAAGTATTATAACACTTTATTATTATTTTTTTTTAATATATTTTCTCTTTATTTATTATTTCTCCAAATTTTCCAATAATTCCTTCAATATATAAGATTTTTGTTATTATATTTTAATTATATATCATATAAATATAAAAAAATCGTAAAAATTTTAATTTTTTTACGATTTTTTCTTATAAATTATTCTTCTACTAAGCATACTTTATTATTTTTTTCACTTTTTTTAACATCTATAACTCTTTGATTAGCAGATCCTTTCCATTTTAATGTTGGATCATGTAATTCGTCATTATAGTTACCATCAACTAATACATCAATATATTTTAAAGCATCTTTATCTTTTATATCTTCATATTTAAAACCAGACCATGCCCATACTGTTTTTCCTGGATATTTTTCTTTAAATGCTTTAGCAAGTTTAGCTGTTCCTTCTATATTAGATGGAGCCATTGGCTCTCCACCTAATATAGATAATCCTTTTACCTCATTTCTTTGACTTAAATCTAATACTTTATTAATTGTTTCATCTGTAAATTCTTTTCCACCTTCAAAATCCCATGTTTCAGGATTAAAACAATTTTTGCAATGAAATGGACATCCTTGCATAAAAATTGATACTCTAACTCCCGGCCCATTTGATATGTCCATTTTTCTAATTACATTATATCTCATAATTCTCCCCTTCTTAATGCATTTTTATTTTATTATCTTAAGCTTCTTTATTATCAAGATGTAAAACTCTTTCTTTTATCTCTTGAGTTCTTCCTTTGTTCCAGAAATTAGTTCCTATATAACCACATGTACGTCTTGCAACATTTAATGTATTATGATCTCTATTTCCACAATTTGGACAATACCATTCTAAATTATCATCAATTAAAATTTCTCCTGAATATCCACATTTTTGACAATAATCTGATTTTGTATTAAGTTCTGCATACATAATATTATCATAGATAAATTGTATTACTTCAAGAACTGCATCAATATTACCTTGTAAATTTGGTGTTTCTATATAAGAAATAGCTCCACCTGGACTTAATTTTTGAAATTCACTTTCTAATTTTAATTTAGAAAATGCATCAATATCCTCAAATACAGGAACATGATATGAATTTGTAATATATCCTCTATCTGTTATACCTTTTACAGTTCCAAATCTTTCTTTTAAACATTTTGCAAATTTATATGTTGTAGATTCTATTGGAGTACCATAAACAGAATAATCAATATCTTCTTCTTTTTTCCATTTTGTTGTTGCATCATTTAAATGTTGCATTACTTTTAATGCAAATTCTTTACCTTCGCCATTATCTGTATGACTATGACCTGTCATAACTTTAACACACTCATATAATCCAGCATATCCAAGTGAAATTGTTGAATATCCATGATGTAATAATTCATGTATAGATTCACCTTTTTCAAGTCTAGCCAATGCTCCATGTTGCCATAAAATAGGAGCTACATCACTTGTTGCATTACTTAATCTCTTATGTCTTATCTGTAATGCTTTATGACATAATTCTAATCTTTCATCAAATATCTTCCAGAATTCATCCATATCTCCATCAGCTGAAAGGGCAACATCAGGTAAGTTTATCGTTACAACACCTTGATTAAATCTTCCATAATATTTACCTTTTCCTTCAACATAATTCTTAGCATGTGCAATATTTCCACTACTCATTGTTCTATCTGGAGTTAAGAATGATCTACATCCCATACATGGATAGCATTCTCCATTACCAAGTTCATTTTTTTTCAATTCTTTCATAACTTTTTCTGAAATATAATCAGGAACCATTCTTTTAGCTGTACATTGAGCTGCAAGTTTTGTTAAATACCAATATTTACTATCTTCATGAATATTATCTTCTTCAAGTACATATAAAAGTTTTGGGAAAGCCGGTGTTATATATACACCCTTTTCATTTTTAAATCCTAAAATTCTTTGTTTTAAGAATTCTTCTATTATCATAGCAAGTTCATCTTTGTATTCTTCAGTTTCTCCTAAGTACATATTTACAGACAAAAACGGAGCTTGTCCATTTGTATTTGTCATGGAATTTACTTGATAGTTAAATGTTTGTACACCATCTTCAACTTCTTTTCTAGTATCTTGCATTGCAAATTTTTCACAATCTTTTTTACTTAAATTTCTATCTTGATATCTTTTTAAGTATTTTTCATAACTTAATCTTACAAATGGGGCTAAATGTGTAAGAGATACAGTAGCACCACCATAGCTAGATGATGTAACTGCTAATATAATTTGAGTTGCAATTGTTGCAGCAGTTATAAATCTATGAGGTTTCTCAATCATTACACCATTTATAACAGTTCCATTTTGTAACATATCATCTAGGTTAATTAATTCACAGTTATGAAGTGCATTTTGTGCAAAATAATCTGCATCATGAAAATGAATTATTCCTTTATCATGAGCCTCCACTATATCTTCTGGAAGCAAAAATCTTCTTGTAATATCAGTACTTGTAATTCCTGCCAAATAATCCCTTTGTGTTGTTACAACTTCTGCATTTTTATTAGAATTTTCACTATTCCAGTATTCGTTTTCACCTTCTATTAATTCTTTTATAGATTTATCAGTAGTATTTGCTTTTCTTACCAATTCTCTTGTATATCTATATGTAATATATTTTTTAGCTAATTGATATTTACCAAATTCCATCAATTTTTCTTCAATTATATCTTGAATATCTTCAACTAAAATTCTCTTTTTATTTAAATCTTCAATATATTTTATTATTTCTTTAATTTCTTCTTTTGTTGCTTTTTCTCTTCCTCTAACTTCATCATTTGCTTTTCCAATTGCTACTCTAATTTTTTCCGGATCATAGTCTACTATATGCCCATCTCTTTTTACAATTTTCATCTGTTTTTGTCCTCCCCATATCTTTTATTTATGGTCTAATATTATAGATAATTTTTTTATTTTACAAGTTGCACTTGCGTCTTTTTTTATTTTGTAATAAAATAGTTTTGGTGATTAATTATGAGAAGCCCATTTGAGGATTTAACAAAATTACAAATAAATAAATTATTTGATTTATTAAGCGTGCATCAATACAAATATCATAGAAATGAAGAAATTTTACCTACTATAAAAAACGATAATATAATTTGTATTATTTTAGAAGGATATGCTCAAATTATATATATGGAATATAATGGTGATGAAGTTCTAATGGAAAATCTTTATAAAAATGATGTATTTGGAACTAATATTTCTGGAACAAATAACGATAATTGTGAAATCATTGCAAGAGAAGAAACTGACGTTTTAGTAATTGACTATGAAAATTTATTAAACCCTAAAAATTTAAATCACAATTATTTTAATACATTTTTAAAAAATTTATTTGATATTACAAATACTAAATTTAAAGAAATAAATAAAAGAATGAGAATTCTAGAAAAAAAACAAATTAGAGATAGATTGCTAGAATTTTTTGAAATTGAATATGTGGGTAATCCTTTAAAAACATTTCAATTACCTTTTTCTCTTAAGGAATTAGCCGATTATATCGCTGTAAATCGTTCAGCAATGTTTAGAGAACTACGACATTTAAAAGATGATAAATTAATTGAAGTACATGGTCGAAAAATCAAATTATTATATAAATAAAAGAATATAGAAATCTATATTCTTTTATTTATATAATTATTCTTTTATAACATATTATTTTTTCTCAACAAATTGCTCTACTCTCATATGAAGATTATATTTACTTCTAAGTTCTGCTATTTCTTTCATCATTGGAGATTTATGATGTAAATCTAAATCTTCTTGATTATTCCATCTATCTATTAATAAAACTGTTTCTTCATCATCCATTGGAAAGAAATATTCATATTTTTCGTTTCCTTCTTCTGCTCTTACTCTATCTACAACTCCTTTTTCAACCATCTCTTTTGCAAACTTCTTAGCATTTCCATTTTCTCCAGTATAATAAATATTAATTGTTAAGCTCATTTTTAAAACCTCCTGATAAGTTATTAAAACAAATTTTATTCTAATATCCACTTTATTCCTTTTGCCATTCTTAAATCTGTGTCTTGAAAATGATTTCCTTGATTTTCCTCATAAACTGTTTGTATTCCTCTGCTATTGTATAACTTTTCAAGTTCCACTGTATTTTTTTCAACTGTTGATAGAATCTGATTTTTTACTTTGCTTTCTTTATTTCCAAGTGAAAAATATATTTTATTAATATCAGATGAAAAATTATTTTCTTTTACAAAGTCTATAAACTTAGGAAACCAAAAAGAACCTGATACAGATGCTATTTTAGAAAATATTTTTGTTTTATATGGACAATAAACTGAAAATAATCCAGCTAAAGAATATCCTGTTATTGCAAAATATTCTATTTCAATTTTTAATTTATTGTTTATATATTCTTCTGCTTTAGGAATAATTTTATATATTAATAATTTTATATATTCATCAGCTTTTCCTAAACAGTCTACATCATTTTTATTTAATTTTGGTGCAAACCATGGCGACATATCATTATTCCAGTCTAAATTTGATATAGATATTAATATAAAATCTTTACATTTAATTTCTAAACATTTATTATATACTTCTTTTCCTCCATTACCAAATGTATTTAGTATTACAACTGGCAATTTTTCTAATTCTATATTATTATAATAAACTTGTATATTTTTATTGTCGATTTTAAAATCTTTTACCATTTTTTCTCCTATAATAATTTACCTGTATCAATATTTGCTTTTCTAGCTTGTTTCATCTGCTCTTTTCTTTCAATATTATATAATTTATTATCTTTTATAAATTTTGCTCCTGTTTGTTTAAAATAAAAAGGAACATTATATTTTAAACATTGATTTCGAGTATTTAATATCCAATCATAATTACATTCTCTAGCATTTGGTCCAGACTCTCCTCCACATGTTACCATTTCAATTTTATTACTTTGTAAATATTTTTCTATATTTATTTCTTCTAACATAGGTTCATGTATAATCTCTCTATGTTTAATTGGTAAATTAAGTAAAATAGGCAATCTCTCATCTGCTGTTTTTTGATTTTCACAAGTAGAGCATATTGTTACATTATCATAACCATCTTTCCAATCATCTGGTAAACTAACATTAAATCTTTCTATTCTTTTAGTTATAATAAAGAAATTTAAATCTTGCCTTTTTCTTACCATTCTCCATATTTCTTTTCTCCACTCATCTGCTTCTTCTATAAAAAAATCTGATGTCATACATAAATACACATAACCCTCATCACTTTGTACTTTATATGTTCCATCTCTTTTCTTTTTCACTATTAAATCAAAAGAATTAGTTTTTGTTACAATTGTACTATCTTTTTCATATTCGCTATCTCTACGAAACATATAACAATTTAAGCATCCTGCACTTTTCTTGTGACAACCATGCCACGGATTCCAAATAGACATAATTATTCTCCATCATTTTCCCATAACATCATATACTCTTTTTCATTTGTAGTTTTATCAATATCCTCTTTAATAATTTTAAAACCATTTTTTTGATAAAATTTAATTGCTTTTTTATTTTTTTCATATACATGTAATATCAATCTATTTTTCGTTTTTTTAGCTTTATTCAATAACTCTGTTCCAATTCCTTTGTTATGATTTTCCGAATTCACAAATATTCCTTCAATATAATCATCATTTATACCAATAAATCCTTCTATCTTATTTTGAATTACATACACATATATTTTAGAATTTGGTATAGCTTTTTTTACATATTCATAATTATTGTCCCAATATTCTTTTGAAATAAAATTATGTGCTTTTATATTTTCATTTTTCCATATTTTTAATATTAAATTTATATCACTATTATTAAATTCTCTTATCATAAAATTCACCTATAAATATGTACATATACATATTTTTATATTCTACAAGTCAAAATTTTATCTTGTACTCATTTTTTACATTATTAATATCTCCTTCATTTTATTTAAAAAAGCTTTATTAAAATTCTTTAATCTTTTCTAATATTTCATTATATAAATCTGGCATTGGATTAGTTTTTCTTTGTAAAAAGTTTTCATATATATCTAATACTTCTACTGCATTTTCTTTGTTAATCTTATCTTCAAATATTTTATAACAAGTTTCAGTAAATCCTTGAGTACTTATATATGCTAATACTTGAATATATGATTTCCATGGTAAATTAGATTTTTCGTATAGTTCCATAGCTAATTTATCATCTATGATTCTTGGATTTGAAAGAATAATCTTATCTGCTCTAAATGTACCATGAATTACTGAAGAATTTACTGTTTCATATATTTTTCCACCATTTGGAATAGTGACATCACAAAGAGTATCCCCTCTTAAAATCCATCTTAATACACTTTGATAATTTGTAACATTTAATCCTCCCATATCCTCTTTTTTTGTTGCTAAAATATTTATGGGTTTATCAGCAGTAACTACTTCATTTATTGGAAAACTTCTACCATCTTTATATTCTCTTATCGTATTTATAGCTTTTACGTACTTTTCTAATCTAGGTGCTTCACATATAAAAAATTTTCCCAGCATTTTTTCTTGATTCATAGAGACCTCCAATAACTAATTTTGTATTTGACTAACTATATAGCTTAAATTAGAAAAATCTACAAAACTAACTTTTTTATTATAAGTATCTATCATTGCCCTATCTTCCGCTGTTTTCTTTTCTTCTGGTAAATTTTTAATTGCATTATATAATAGCTTCATCATTGTTTTATGAAGAAACTTTAATTTTGTATAATCTATTCCACCTCTTAAATGAAATATTTTTACTTTCTCAAAAATTGATTTTTTTAATTGTTTACTTATATTATTTCTTATATTATTTATATTCTCATTATCTTCTGTATCAGAAAGTCCAACTGTAACTATTATAATTTTTTTATTTAGAATATTATTTAATTTGTTTAGTGTCTTAGACATTCCTAATACTCCACCCGCATATAACCCACCTAAATAAATTATCTGATCATAATTATTTATTTCTTTTACATTTTCAAAAGAAATCGCTTCTATATTAGTTATTTTTGAAAGTTCTTCTGCATAAGATTTCGTTGTTCCATAATGTGAACCATAAATTATGATACTTTTCATAAAAATCTCCTTTTATAGACAATTTAAATTGACCATTCTACGAAATCATATTAACATAAAAAAGAGTAAATATCAATATAATTACTCCTGTAATCAATTCATTATTTTAAATTTTCTTTATAAAATGCTCCTATTTTATAAAAAGAAATAATGTCCGTCTTATCATATAAATCTATATGAACAATAGCGAAAAAATAAAAATAGCAAAAATTTGCTATTTTTATCAATATTAACATTTTTTATTACTATTAAAAAACATCTTTTAAATTTTTCATCAAAATTATTGTTTCAGCAATATCAATAATTGAATATACAATCATAATAATTCCAATTGTAGTTGTAATTACACCTGGATTTAATGCTATAAATAATCCACATACAAACATAACAACTGCTAAAATTAAACTATAAACCCATATCTTATTAGATAATTGTCTTAATCTTAAAGCATAACTAAATCTAACTAATGAAGTATATATTATCCATACTCCAATTATAATTCTTAATAATGAGGCAATAGTTGGGCTATAAACCATTGTAATAATTGCAATTACAATAGCTAATATTCCATATATAATATCATAATTATAAAAATCATTTTCTCCCTTAGCACTAAAATAAGATATTATTTTAAATAATCCAATTATTATAAAAATTGCTCCTAATACATATGATATAAATCTAATTATTCCCTCTGGATTAAAAACTAGTATAACCCCCAATATTATAAAAATTATAGATTCTAAAATTGAAATCCATCCACTTTTCTTCAATATTTTTTGAAAAAAATCCATAATAAAATTCTCCTTTCTATAATTCTTACAATTAACTATTAGTAACATTTTTCTTTGGCAAAATATACTCAAAATTTTGTTTTATATTTGAAACTTCAAGCTCATTTCTCTTTCCACCATATTCTCCATCAATTGAGATTTCTAGAGGCTGTTTAGAATTAACTTTAATTCTTGAAGTTTTAAAATAATATATATTTTTATCATTTAAATTTCCTGATAAAATTTTAAGTATTATATTTATAGTACTAAACATATTTTTAGGTTTTTTAACAAATATAGCTTCAAATTTTCCATCATCTAATTTAATATCTTCTTTTTTAAATAAATTAAAACCTCCTATATATTTTGAATTACTAATACTGCCATAAATAAACTCTCCTTCTATAGATTTTTCTTCAGATTCAATTTTTAAATCATAGCTTTGGTAATCAAAAACTTCTTTTATTCCATTAAAAACATACGCTGATCTTCCAAATTTATTTTTCAAATCTCTACTTGTAGCATATGATGTCTTAGAAAAAATGCCAAAACTAACTACATAATTAAAAATATTATCTGATACTATTCCTGTATCAATCTTTTTCAATGAATATTCTTTATTTTTTTCTTTAATATCTAATTTATCAACTGATACAGCTAAGCTTTTAGCAAAATCATTTGTGGTTCCAAACGGAATAAAACCAACATAAGGTTTTTTGTTTATTTCATATAAACCTTGAATGGCCTCATTTAAAGTTCCATCTCCTCCATAAACTATTAAAATTTCATAATTATCATCATATTCTTTTATAATTTTAGTTGCATTATTCTCAATTGTTGTATATTTAATATCAACTTGACAATCAATCTTTTCAAAAAATTTAATAATTTTTGGAACATATTTATCTGATTTTGCTTTTCCTGCTTTTGGATTTACTATCATTAATATTTTATACATATCCTACTTGTCCATTTCTTCCTCTTTTATTTCTTCAACTTTACATGCTTTAATTTTTATTATTCTTCTATCTTCTACTTTTTCAACCTTATAAACTGCTTTTTCAGTCTCAATTACAGGTTTTTCCTTTTCATCTGGAATTCTACCTAATTCTTCTATTAAGTATCCTGATATTGTATCATAATCTCCATCTGGTATGTCAATATTTAAAACTTTTTCAACATCTGAAATAGACATTCCTCCATTTAACATATATGTATTTTCATCAATTTGTTCATATGATTTTTCTACTAAATCATATTCATCATAAATTTCCCCAACGATTTCTTCTAATACATCTTCCATTGTAACAATTCCAGCTGTTCCTCCATATTCATCAACAACAACTGCAATTTGTTTTCTATTTTTTCTTAATCCTTCAAATAATTTATTTATAGACATTGTTTCTGGAACATAATATGCTTCTTTAACAAAATTTTTAATTTTTATGCTTTTGTTTTTGTCTGAAAGTAAAATATCTTTAATATAAACAATACCTTTTATTTCGTCTATATTTTCATCATAAACTGGAATTCTACTATATCTAAACTCTGGATCCTCCGAAATCATATCTATAACTTTTGAAACAGATAAATTCATATCAATAGCATAAACATCATTTCTTGGTATCATTATTTCTGAAACTACTTTATCATTAAATTCAAAAACATTATTTATCATTTCACTTGCTTCTTTATCAATAGTTCCTTTTTCTTCACCAACATCAACCATCATTCTAATTTCTTCTTCAGTTACAGATTCTTCTTCATTAGCAGATACTCCAAAAATTTTTGAAACAATATTAGTTGAAAATGTTAAAAATTTAACAAAAGGAGCAGTAACAATTGCAATCAATCTAATTACACCAATTGTTCCAAATGCAATTTTTTCATAATATTTCATAGCTAATCTTTTTGGAACTAACTCTCCAAAAACTAAAGTAAAATATGAAAGTATTATTGTAATTAATACTATTGCAATATTATGCCATGTTTCTATACTTAAAGCAGGAACTAAATCATATAAAACTGGTGATAGTTCTGAAGCAAAAGTCTCTGCTGCAAAAGCACTTGATAAAAATCCTGCTAAAGTTATTCCAATTTGGATTGTTGCTAAAAAGCTACTTGGATTTTCAAGCATTTTCTTTATTTTTTTTGCTTTTTTATTTCCTTCTTTTGACATTAAATCAATTTTTGCATCATTTAGCGATATAAATGCAATTTCTGCTGCTGCAAAATATGCATTTACTAAAATCAACACTATAAGTAAAATTATTCTTCCCATTTGTAAATTAAAATTCATTCCTTTCTTTTTTAGATAAATTATTTATATCATTTTTTAATATAATTGTAAATACACAAATAATGGTTTTTTTACTGAATATTTTACAAATAGTACTAATAATTATCTAAAAAATGATGTTTTTCTTTTCCTTTATGATAAGAGATAATTGTATCTAGATTTACGTCTTCTACACTTCTAAAAATATTATAATCAATATTATCATATTTCTTTTTTAATTCTTTAATAAGATTTTTCATTTCATCCCTTTTTGAACCAACTTGAATGCCTCCTGTTTTTTCAGTAATTTTACATGCGCATTTTATAAAATCTAAATTATTTTTCTTTTCCCAAGAAATAATATCATCTTCTCTAACATAATACATAGGTCTAATTAGTTCCATTCCAGGATGAGATGTACTTTTTACTTTTGGCATCATAGTTTGCATTTGTGCACCATAAAACATTCCCATAAGTATTGTTTCAATAACATCATTAAAATGATGTCCTAAAGCAATTTTATTACAACCTAATTCTTTTGCCTTTTCATATAAGTAACCTCTTCTCATTCTTGCACATAAATAGCATGGATGATCCTCTATTCTATCTACTCTTTCAAATATATCAGTTTCAAACATTGTTAATGGTATATTTAAAATTTTACTGTTTTCAATAATTTTTTGTTTATTCAATTCATTATATCCTGGGTTCATACATAAAAATACTAAATCAAATTTCATATCTCCATGAGCCCTAATTTCTTGAAAACATTTAGCCATAAGCATTGAGTCTTTTCCACCAGAAATACAAACCGCTATTTTTTCTCCTTCACTTATCATTTGATATTCTTTAACACCTTTTACAAAATTTCTCCAAATTCTCTTTCTAAAAGTTGTTATAATACTTCTTTCAATCTCTTTATATCTTTCCATATTTTCTCCAATTAATGTCAATTAATATTTATTTTATTT
>CALXVK010000009.1 GCA_944391975.1 uncultured Clostridia bacterium | reverse complement strand
ACTTCATGTCGTTAAGTTTTTTTTAGTTTTTTTGCTCTTACTCTTTCAATGGTTTTAAACTAACGAAAAAATTCTTAATTTTACAAACTTTTTCATATCCTTTTAGATGATTTCAAGTATTATGTCAGGTAAAATTACTCTATGTCAAAATTTTGTATACAAAAATTTAAATTAGATTCATATTATTACATTTTTCTCAAAACTCATTTTATATAATATTAACAAATAGTTTTTATGAAAGGACAAGCTTATGGAAAATGATAAAAGGTTTTTAATAATTTTAGCTATATGCACAATTATTTGCATATTTATACTTAGTTTACTTATGTACAATTTCGTACAAATACTTATCGCTGGAATCTAAAAAAGTGCCACCAATCCATGGTGGCACTTAATATTTATAGTTCATTTTTCAATTTTTTAGCTAAAGCTTCATTTATTCCTTTAACTTTTGTTAGTTCTTCAACACTTGCTTCTTTTATTTTTGAAACTGTACCAAATTCTTTTAAAAGAGCTGTTCTTTTCTTTTCTCCAATTCCATCTATGTAATCTAGTTTAGATTTTGTCATTTCCTTATCTCTTAATTTTCTATGATATTCAATAGCAGTATTATGAACTTCATCTTGGAATACAGTTATAAATTTAAAAAGTTCTTCAGAAATTTTAAATTCTTTACGTTCTTCATTTATTAAAGCTCTTGTTGAATGTTTGTCATCTTTTACCATTCCAAAAACTGGAATATCAATATTGTTTTCTCTTAAAGCTTCTTTAATAGCTCTTATTTGAGTAATACCTCCATCTGCTAATATTAAATCTGGTAGTTCTCCAAAACCACCTTTTGGATTTTCTATAGAATGTTTAACTCTACGACTTACAACTTCAGTCATACATCTAGGATCATCTTGTCCAAAAACAGTTTTTATCTTAAATCTTCTTGATAAGTTTTTCTTTATAACTCCATTTTGACATACGCACATTCCTGCAACTATAAAATTCCCAGAAATATTTGAAATATCAAAACTTTCTATTTTTAGAGGTAATTTTTCTAAATTTAAAACTTCTTTTAGTTCTTTTAAAATCTCTGTTCTATCTTTTACTCTATTTTCTAAAGTAATTTTGCTATTTAATTCAGCCATTTCAACAAATCTTAATTTTTCACCTTTTTGAGGACTTTTAAGTTCAACATGTTTTTTAGCATTTTGACTTAAAAACTTTTCTAAAAGCTCTTTTTCATCTAGACTATATCTAAGCATAATCTTATTTGGAAATTCAATAGCATTCATATAATATTGTTTAATAAATCCTGATGCAATCTCTTCTTCTGGCATATCTTTTAAATCATCAAAAAAGTAATGCTCTCTTCCTATCATTTTACTTGAGCGCACGAAAAAAATCTCAACACAAACTGAAAGTTCATTTTTATAAATTCCAATAACATCAATATTATTTTCAGAAAAATTAGAAACTTTTTGTTTTTCAGTAATTCTTTGAATTGCCAATATTCTATCTCTTAAACTAGCTGCTTTTTCAAAATCTAATCTCTTAGAAGCTTCCTCCATTTCTTGCTTTGATTCTTTAATAATTGTATCAAATTTTCCTTCTAAAAGTCCTATTATCTGATTTATTTGTTTTTTATAATCTTCTTTTGAAACATACCCCATACAAGGTGCTAAACATTTTTTTATATGATAATTTAAACATGGTCTATCATTATATTTAAAAACTTTGCACTGCCTAATTTGAAATTTTTCCTTAATTAATGAAATCATTTCTTTTACAGCTCCAACATTTGGATATGGTCCAAAATATTTTGCTCCATTATTTAAAATTCTTCTAGTCATAAAAACATTAGGGTAATCTGATTTAATATCAATACAAATATATGGATATGTTTTATCATCTTTTAATAAAACATTAAATTTTGGTCTATATTTTTTTATTAAATTACATTCTAAAATTAAAGCCTCATCTTCACTTCCAACAACTATATACTCAAAATGGTCTATCAAAGAGACCATTTTTTCTATTCTTGCAGTTTTATTAGTTTTTCTAAAATATGATTTAACTCTATTTTTTAACACAACTGCTTTTCCAACATATATAACTTCATCATCTTTATTTCTCATTATGTAAACACCTGGTTTACTTGGAAGTTTTTTAAGTTCTTCTTCAATATTAAACATCCTAAAATATAGCCTTTCTATTTTTTACTTCATACCATAGAAAATTGTTCCACGGATGTGCCGTGGAACAACGTCCCCGTGGCATAAATTTAGTTTTCTAAAGTTCCAATGTAATTTAAATTTCTACAAGTATTGTTATAATCAAATCCATAGCCTACTATGTATTTACTTGGTATTTTAAATCCAACATAGTCAACATCAACAGGTACTCTTCTTCTTTCTTCTTTATCTGCTAATACAGCCACCTTTAAAGTTCTTGGATTTTTTTCCAAAATATGTTTTTTTAGAAAACTCAAAGTATATCCTGTATCAATTATATCTTCAATAATTAAAACATCTCTATCTTTTAAATCTTCACTTACATCTAATGTCAAATCAATTTTACCTGTTGTCTCTATTCCTGAATAACTTGAAACTCTTACAAAATCTATTTCTATAGATGTATTTTTCATTTTTTTCGTTAAATCAACAGCAAAATATATTGCTCCTCTTAAAACACATATCGCTAAAATACTTTTTCCTTCATAATCTCTGTCAATTTCTTCTGCCATTTCTTGAATTCTTTTTTGTATAGTTTCTTCATCATATAAAAGTTTTAAATTAACCATCTTTTTATCCCCTTATCTTTAATTCTATTTTTCCATCTTTTGCTACTAGTTTTGCTTCTCCTCCTACTGGAAAAGTTATTATTGGAGTTGTATGTCCAAAATCTGCTCCTGCAATTACTGGAATATTTTCTAATTCTGGTTTTGATTTAATTAATTTAAACCATTTTTCTTTTGTCATGTTACAAGATTTTTGACTTCTTCCTATAACAATTCCTCTTACTTTATCAAACCCTGGTTGCATAATTAATGAAATTAAATTTCTATCAAACTCAACTAAAAATAGCTTTCCTGCCATTTCATCATCTTCAATAAATAATATAGAATCTTCAATAGATGGCATATATTCAGTTCCTTGAATAAGATTTAATGTACATAAATTTCCTCCAACTATTTTCCCTTCTGCCTTTCCTTCGTTAATAATAAACATTCCATCATTTTTTATAAATTCTCTATTTTCTTGATCTATAAACCACGGATCATCACTCCACTCTTCAGATGATTTTACTTCTATTTCGTTATCATCAAAAAACATTTTCTTAAAATATTCCATTTCATATTCCATAAATCCTTTTTTCATTCCAAAACTAGAATAATGAGGTCCAGAATATGTTACTAACCCCGTTTTAGCATAAATAGAATTAGATAAAACTGTAATGTCAGAAAATCCACAGAAAATTTTAGGATTATTTTTTATATTTTCAAAATCAATATATCTTATAATTTGATTTGAATTAAATCCTCCTATAACTGTTAAAATTGCTTTCACATTTTTATCAGCAAAAGCTTCATTTAAATCTTCTGCTCTTGATTTTGCATCTGTTGCAATATAATCTGGATCTGACTCTAAAACATGTTTTCCAAAAGTTACTTTAAGTCCTAAATCTTCTAATCTCTTAGTTGCTATTTCTTTACAATCATCTCCTAGCATTGCCATACTTCTTGATGGAGCAATAACTCTTACTTCATCACCTGGTTTTAATTTTTCAGCTATCATAATAATACTCCCTTTCTTTATTTCTAATCTTCTTTATCTTTTGTAGTATTACCTGGTTCTGGTAAAGCCGTATTTTTATTGAATTTAAAAACATTTTTTAATTTATTTACAAATTTATTAAAAGGGCTAACTTTTTTATTATTATTTTTTATTTCTTTTTTCTTTTGACTTATTTTAGTTTCACAAGCTTCTGGATTTCCAGATTGTTCAATATGATTTTTTGAAAACTCCTCATCATCTTGTAAAATTCCCTTAGAACCACTTTGCCATATTTTTTTATTTAATTTGAATTTTATATCACTTGCAATATCCACATTATACCAATCTCCTGCAAGTTCAACTTGATTCCATATGCAATTTGGTTCATTATAACTAATTCCTGAAATAATATGAGAATGTATTTTTAAAGTTTTTAAAATATCTTCAATTATAATTGCATATAAATTTTGTCCTGAATATTTTTCTATATAAAATGTTTTTATATTACTTTCATTTTCATTATCAAATCTAATATTTTCTTTTATATAATTATATAATTCTTCAAATAATTCTATATCATTAGAATATTTTGAAAGTTTTTCAATAATTTCATCAAACTTTTCTCTAATTTCTATATAATCATTTATTGAATACATTTTTATTTTGGATTTTTCATAATCTAAAATTCCAATATTTTCTAATTCTAATTTATCTTGTAAATCTTTTGCTGTACCAGTTTCTAAATATGATACATTTTTTATGCTTATACTAACTTTGCCTTTTACTTTTCTTAATTTTCTGATATACTCATCTATCTTAAATTTATCTTCTATAACCAAAAATAAATTTTGAATTTTACTTAATGGTAGATATGAAGTAGCTTTTTCGAAATCAAAAGAATTAATTGTAAGAGATATTTCATTTTCATCACTTATTTCAAATCTATTATCAATTAATGACTTTTTTGATGTCTTTAACTTTACATCTATATTTTTGGTATACTTTTTTCTACTCAAATCTTTTAATGCATCAAAACTTATTTCATTTCCAAAAAAATCTAATCTTTCTATTTTGTTGCTTTCAGCTAAAAATACAAAATTATCAAATTTGCAATTTTTTAGTCCATCTATATTTAAATATTTTAAATTTGGAAACATACCACAAATGCTTATAGATTTTCTTCCTAAATCAACATTACTTAAATTAATAGCAATAATTTTTTCTTTATTAGTAATTTTATTAAAAAAACCATTTACATCACTAAAAGTAACATTAGTTAATGAAAGTGTTGTAAGACTTGTAAATTTTGCAAAAGCTTTTGTTGTTGGAAGTTTTACTGAATTAAGAATAAGAGTCTCTAATAATTCTGGCTTGCATATATTAAATATTATCTTATTTACATCAACTCTTAGATCTCCTTCTATAGTAAGAGATTTAAGCTTTGTACACAAACTTATTATATTAAATAATTTTGGATTTGTGAAAACTTCTTTTATAATCAAGTTTTCAACTTTATCCAAATGATAGCTCATTATTTTATCAAAATCTTCTAAAATTTTATTATTTAATTCAAAATTCTTTAGTTCTTCCATTTTACTACTCTTTTCTATACGTATTTTTCCAAATTTATTATGCACAAATTATATCATTACTATAATTTTTTATCAATAAAAAAGCACTTAAAAATTTAAAGATTCTTAAAAGCGAGACAAGAGAAATGTCTCAATGTCTCGCTTTTATATTTTAATAAATTTAGTAACTATATTTACTATAAATAAAAGTATAATATAAACTGCTACTATTGCAGCTCCTGCTGGAAGATTTAAATAAAAAGATACTAAAACTCCAAGTATAAAGCAAATAATTGATGTTATTACTGATACACATGCTAAATCTTTAAAACTATTTGTTAATCTTTTAGAAATTACAGCAGGTAAAACAATTAAACTTGAAATAAGTAAAGTTCCCATCATTCTCATTCCAAGAACAACAACAAATGCTGTAATTAAAGCAATTAAAAATTGATAAAAAGTAACACTAATTCCAGAGGATTTAGCAAATTTTTCATCAAACGAAATAAGTAATAATCTATTATAAAAAATAAAATATATTATAATTAAAACTATAGATAAAATAACACTTAATATTACATCAGAAGTAGTCATAGCAAGTATACTTCCGAACATATAATTTAAACTATCTGTTCCAAATCCGTGAATTTAAAGCTGTTATAATAACACCAAACGCTAAAGCTCCGTGAAGCAACAAGAGCAATAGTTACATCTCCACTTTCTCCTTTTTTCTGACTTATAATCATTATAATAATTGCAGCAATTATTACTATAGGAATTGAAACTGCAAGTTCTGGAAGTCCTAAGCACATAGCTAAACTTAAAGCAGCAAAAGCAACTTCTCCTAGTCCATGACCTATCATAGAATAATTTTTTAAAACCAATATTACACCTATCAATGCTGCACAAAAAGATATTGCTATACCACAAATCAAAGCTCTTTGCATAAAAGTATAATTCATTAAATTAATTAATTCTTGCATTATTTATATAATCCTTTCTTTATTCCAAATTTCCTTTCCAATTTTCAAAATTTCCATCATATTTAATTGTTTTAGCTAAACAAATAATTCTAGGTTTTATTGCTTTTAACTCATCTAGATCATGTGTTGCCATAATTATTGTAACATTTTGCTCTTTATTTAATTTATTTAATATTTTATATAATTCTCTTGTGATTTTAGCATCTAAGCCTGTTGCTGGCTCATCCAAAATAATCAATTTAGGTTCTCTTATTAAAGCTCTTGCAAGCAATACTCTCTGTTTCTGTCCCCCAGATAAATCCCCTATTCTTCTATGTACAATTTCTTCTATTTTTAATTCAGCAACAACTTTTTTAATTTTTTCTTTATCTTGTTTTGTATAAAAAGGTAATTTATTGTGTTTTTGAACTCCTGTCATTATAATTTCTTTTGCTGTTGCTGGGAAATCTATTTTCTTTAAATCACCTTGCTCTAAATATGAAACTTCATCACGGCTTATATTTAAATTAACTTCACCTTTATTTTCCTTTTTTAATCCCATAATATTTTTTATAAGTGTACTTTTACCAGATCCATTTTCACCCACAAAACAAACATATTCACCTTGATTAATTTTAAAATTAATTTTATCAATAGCAACATGATTATTATATGAAACCTGTAAATTTTTTACTTCTAAAATCATTTACTTTAACCCCTTTTAATTAGTAATATTTTCTAAATTTTTTCTCATAAGACTTACATAATTTTCTCCTGCTTCAATTTCTTCTGTAGAAACATTATGAAGTGAATAAAATATTATTGGATCTGTATCTGTTTCTTCTGAAATCATTTTAGCAACAGTTCCTTCAGATAATTCTTCATAAAAAACTTTATTAATATCATTTTCATTTATAAAATCTATAACATTTCTTACATCTTGAACACTAGGTTCTGCTTCTTCTCCACATGATGTATAAACACTTACATATTTTAAATTATATCTTGAAATAAAATAAGAATATGCAAATTCTCCACCAAAAACTAAAACATCAGAATCTAAATTATTCATAGCTTGTTCTATATCTGAATCAAGTTCTTGAATCTCTTTTTTATAATTTTCTGCATTTTCTCTATAATAATCTGCATTTGATGCATCATATTCACAAAGTGCTTCACAAATTGTATCTATCATTTTTATTGCATTTTGAGGATTAAGCCAAATATGTCCATCATATTCATATTCTTCTAATTCGTCTTCAGAATGTTCATGTACTGATTGACTTAATGCATTATATCCTTTTTCAAATTCTTCTGATTCAATTAGATCTATTCCTTCAGAAGTATCGATAATTCTGCAATTACTATTTTCTAAACTATTTATAATCTCATCTGCCCAAGGTTCTGAAGTAATTCCTGTATATACAAATAAATCACTATCCGAGATATTTTTCATATCTTTAACACTAGGCTCATATGTGTGAGTATCAACTCCTGAATTTAAAAGTAATGTAACTTGAACTTTATCTCCACCAATTTGTTTTACAAAATCATAGTCTGGAAATAATGTTGCTATTACTTGAATTTTATCTGTATTTTTTTCATCTTCACTACTGAATATTTTAATAGCAAAAATAACACACAATATTAAAAGTATATAACATATTAAAATTATAAACACTCTTTTTTTCATACTTTCTCCTAATTTACTTCATTTAATATATTTTCATAAACTATATTTTCATCAGCTACCTCATTTTCATAATTTTCTTCTGATTCATCAGGCACAGTACTTGAAGATACCCCTATATCATATTCTGATAAATCTGGGTACTCTACTTCTTCTGCAGTTACACATTCAAAATTTACTGTAATATCATAAATATTTTGGGCACCATTAAAAATTTCTTCTATTTTCTCAACAACACCAGTTTCAGAATTCAAATAGAAAATAGTGTTATTTCCTGTGCTTTTATTTGTAAATTGAAGTTTATAAAAAGGATTCTCTTCTCCTAAATATTTAAATTTCATAGAGTCATTTTCAAAATAATCTAAATATGTAGAATTAAGACTTCCAACTTTTAATTCATTTTCTGGATTTTCTGTTATAATAGCTGATTTATTCTTTTTATCCATAACAACTCTAAGATTTTCAGATTCACTTATCCATATATAATTATTTTCATCTTCATATGTATAAATATTTCCATATACCTTAACAGTTGTAGTTGTTATTCCATCTGTTTGAATTAATTCATAATTAGTAGAATCATTTTCTTCAAGAATTTTTTTAAATCTATTAATTTGAACTTGATTATATATCAAAATTTCCAGTACAACTAAAAGTACTATAACCACAATCAAAATAATAAGTTTTATTAATTTCTTTTTTTTCATAGGCACCTCTTTTTACATTAATTTAAATTTTAATGTATTTCTTAAATGACAAAAAATGGTGCAATCATTCTTGCACCATTAGTTTTATTTTTTACGCATTCTTAGCGATCTTTGCAATTTCAGAAAATGCTTCGCTATCAGATACTGCAAGTTCTGCTAACATTTTTCTATTTATAACAACATTAGCTTTTTTAAGACCAGCAATTAGAGTACTATATGTCATACCATTTGCTCTTGCAGCCGCATTAATTCTAGTAATCCATAATTTTCTAAAGTTACTCTTTCTGTCTTTTCTTCCAACATATGCATACATTCCAGATTTCATAACTGCTTGTTTAGCATTTCTGTATCTATAATGTTTTGCACCAAAATAACCTTTTGCTTGTTTTATAACTTTTTTATGTCTAGCTCTAGTTGTTCTAGCTGTTTTTACTCTTGCCATTATTTATTTCCTCCTTATATTCACATTTCTAAACTATTAGTTGTATGGTAACAATTTTTTAATTGTATTTTCACATGTTTTACTTGCTATACCATCTTGTACTCTAGCTGTCATTTTTTGTCTTTTTGTTTTATTTGCTAACAAATGTCTTCTATTAGCTTTTGTTCTTTTGATTTTTCCACTACCAGTAAATCCATATCTTTTACTTGCAGCTTTGTTTGTTTTTAATTTTGGCATAATGTCCTCCTCCTATTTTTTACTCAAAATTATGTACATTGATTTTCCTTCTAATAAAGGTTTCTTTTCTGGAGAAGCTATATCAGATAAATCTTCAATAAATTTATTTAATATATCTTCACCTGCTTTTATATTATTTAATTCTCTTCCTCTAAATCTTAAAGTAAATTTAACTTTATTTCCAGATTCCAAGAAATTTCTAGCATTTCTAGATTTAAATTCAAAGTCATGTGCTCCTATATTTGGAGTTACTCTAATTTCTTTTAATTCAGCTGTTTTTTGATTTCTTCTAGATTCTTTTTCTTTTTTAGCTTGCTCAAATTTATATTTTCCATAGTTCATAATTTTACAAACTGCTGGTTTTGCATTTGGAGCAACTAAAACTAAATCTAAATCTCTTTCTTCAGCTTTAGCAATTGCTTCTTCTATTGGTAAAACACCAATTTTTTCTCCATTTTCACTAATAACTTGAACTTCTTTTTCTCTAATTTGCCTGTTAATTGGTAATTCCTGTTTAATAATATACCTCCTCTGCGAAAACAATAATATTATAATAATTTCGCTATAAAAATAAAAAATTTGACCTGTTTTAAGAAGTCAAATTTTCTCACAAAATTAAATTCAAATTTTATTATTGAATTATTAACCTTATAACTGTAATTAGAATAAGGTGAGAACTAATTTCTTCTTAAAACATAACTATATTACTACTTTTTTGCTCATTTGTCAAGGAAAATATCAAAAAATATTTAATTTATTCATAATATCTTTTATATTATTTGTAGTAGAATAATCTTTTTAGAAAATTCAAATATTTTTATTAATAAATAATAGAAAATTTTTCGCAATTTATAAGATATTTTTTCATAAAAAATTACTTTTTAATTATAATAAATATTTTTCTTATTTATAAAAGAAAGATTTAATCTTATTTAATATTTTCTTAAAAAAAGATTCTTCTTTTTTTACCATAGATATTTCTTGCTCTTTAATTTTATCTTTTTTATTATCATTAGAGTCAATAAATTCATTTTCTCTTTTAAATATCTTTTCTGGATCATATTTTTCTCTAGCTTCTTGATCCAATTTTAATCTTTGCATATTATGATATTTTTCCATTTGTTCTCTTTGTTTTGGTGTTGCCCAATAATTTTTAAATAAAACTGCTAATATTGCTGCAGTCTCATCTAGCATTGTCTTTCCATCAAATGTTTCTACTGTAACATTATATTCATAACCTTTATCCATATTTTTCTTTATATAATCTATTTTAGATGCTGGAATTTTTTCAACTAATTCCTTTGGAAATATTTTTAATATTTCATAAATTTCTTTATATGCACACTCCCAATTATACTTTACCTTCTCCATCTCTTTCTTCCTTCTTCTCTTCAGATTGTTTTATATATTCATTCCATCTATCAGCGATTTTATCAAATATTTTATCAAAAGCATCCATAATACGTGTACCAACAGATTGAATTTTTTGTTCTATATTTTTAATAGCTTCATCACTAAAGCCACCCATTCTCAATGTATTTTCAAACTGTATTTCATTAAACCTCTCTATTTTATCTTGTAAAGTTTCTCTTCCTCTTTTTTCTTGATCATCACGTGGAACTCCAGTTATTTGCTGATAATTTTCTTTTGCTCTTTTAGCAAAATTTTTAATTTTTTCTTTTACATCTTTTGCAACAGAATATGCACCACTTTTAGCCTTATCCTTCAATGTTTTTTTCTCTTTATCCTCTTCCATATTTTCTCCTTCAATTTATAATCATCATAACTTTTCTTAAAAATAAGCATCTTCTTCTATTTAACCAATATTTTCCTTTTTCTATATTTAATTGTATTATATTAATAATTTATAATAAAATCAATTATCTTTGTTAATTTTTATAGAAAATCATTATCCGTATATGATAAAAATCATTAACATCTACTTTTTTTCTTCTTTAATTTTAAATAAATTATCTAGATTATATTGCATTCTAATTTCTTCATCAAATTGATTCAATATATTATCAAAATAAGCTTTTTCTTTTGGTCCTGCAATATAATCTCTATAAATCATATATATAAATACTAATGACTCATCACATATATCTTGTTCGTATACTTTTTTATTTTTATTTAATTTAACATTTAAATTTGGCAATCTATGTTTTTCAAGTTCTGCAATAAGTCTTTTTGGTATTTTTTCTTTTGTGTCTTTTGGATATAAATTTATAATTTCTAATACTTCTGTTGCCATTCTTTCATAATTTTTTTCACTAATCATTTTAATTTCCCTCCAAACAAGTTTGAGTCTCATTAAGTTGAACTTTAGAACTTTCTTTAACTGACATATATTTCGCCATCATACTACGTATTTTAGAATAGCTAAATTTATTTCTCAATATACTTTTCTTTTTACTAGCTTCAATAAGACCTTCAGTAGAAATACTTTTTAATAATGGTGTTTCCAGATCTTGTTTTTCTATTTCTAATTCTAAAGCTTTTTGAATTTCAGTTAATTCTTTTTTTACATATTCAAATCCCTTATCTGGATTATTTATATTACTTGCCAAAAAAGAACTAAAACAATCATGACTTGTTTTTCCTTCTCTATGATTAAATCCAAAATCAAAAATAGGGTATTTTTCCTTAAATTCTTCATAAGAGCTAACTTGATTAGCAACTTCTAAGAAAGTATCTATAGCCTTTTTAAATGAACCACCATTTTGAAGGATCCAATTTTCAACTCCAATTCCTCCAAATCCTCCATATTCAGTTGCTCCATTACTACCTATTTTTTTGTAAATTCCTTTTGCTTTCAATATTTTTTTTGCCATAATAATATTTGCTTTTACATAATTATAACTTTCCGGATTATTTTCCTTAATATTATTTAATCTATCACGTACACACATATCACTCGAATAACTTAGTTCTAAGCTCTTCTTTGCAGTAGTAATATCTAAATCAACAACTTCTCCTGTTGGAAGAGTAACATCTTTTGCTCTAAATCCATCTACAACTTCTGTAAAACTTGAATGCTTTAATTGTTTAACATATTCAGAAAATTTTACCAATTCATCAGATGGTAAATTATGTCTAAGCATAAAATCAAAATCACCATCTCCTGGTACATTTGTAGCTCTTCCTGTTGAACCTGTATCTATCAATTCAATTGATGTTGAAGATAAATTTTGACTCAAATCGTCACTAACTTTTATTCCTTGAGTATTAAAATAATCTTTTATAAGTTTTATAATTGCTTTTTTCTTTTCTTCAGTAACAGTATCTGGATTTCCTTCAACTAATCTATTCACTGTTTCTATTTCTTTATCAATTTCTTCTATATCTTTAATACTAACACTTTTATAAATTGAATATAATGCTTCAACATTTCTTGCTTCTTGGCTTACCTGTATATTATCTGCATGATAATGAGATAATCCTCTCATTTCTTCACGAATTTTCTTATAATCTTCTGATGAAAATACTATTTCTCCTTTTGTATTTATAACAGGTATATATATTCCAGCCATAGCCATTTCATATCCATTTTTAAAATTCCATGCTTCACTTACAATATAATCAACATCTGTTATTGGTATGCCTGTTCTAATATATCTAGAGTTATTAGTTGAATTTTCACCTGAACCTAATCCATAATAGTCTGAAAAACTTGTAAATATTTCTTCCCCAAAAATTTTTTCGCTTGATTTGGCATGCAATCTATCAGCATATTGCTTTAAAACTATATAATTAGATCCATATGCTTCACTAATAGTAGTACATATTATTTCATAATCAGTTGCCTTTTCTTTTTTTAAATTTTCCTTTGAAATATATCCAAAATCTAAATCTAATGGTGTTGCATCTGAATGAGAATGTTCTTTATTAAATTCTCCTCCTTTTATACCATCATGCATCATACTTGAAATATAACTATCAAAATATTTTATTCCTTTAATAAAGTCTCCTTCTTCTAAATGTAAAGTGCCTTCTCTTAGTTTTTTTTCTATTTCTAAATGTCTAGCATCAGATTCTGCTTTTTTGTTATCCATGTATTCAAGTAATTTCTCTGGAGTAATTTCTATTGTAATAAAACCTTTAAATAACTCATTAATTATCTTATCAGTATCAAAAATATTATCTTGATTGCTAGAATAAATATAACTTAATGTTCTTAAATCTTTAATAATATCATCAGTTTTTTCAATCTTAGGTTTATCAGTTTTTTTTATTTCTTTTATAAAATTATGAAAATCAATTAAAGTATCTCTATATTGATTTAATAATGCTAATTCTTCTACTGAAAATGATTTTATTTGTTCTTCTGGATTTTCTTGAAGAAGATTTGTTAATTTATTTCCTTCAATAATTATATTAAGAAAATCTCTCAAAGATTCACTATTAGAATCTAATGCAATTTTAAATAAATCTTCTAAAATTAATGCATCTCTTTCTTCAAAAGATTTACCTTGAAACGATTGTAATTTACTATTTTCTTTATGATAAAAATTTCCCAATTGAAACATTCTAAAATTCTTCATAAACTCAGGAATATTATTATATGTAAACAGATTATAAGTATCATCTAATAATTGATTAAATTTCTCTTTATCAGCTCCTTTATTATTTAAATATAAACTTTGTATTATAGAATCTATGTTTATTATATTAGTTTGTAGTTGATCATATGAAGATAAATCGATTAGTTTTTCTCTATCAATATCTTTATCAAATAATAATGTTTTTATTGTTATAGAATCTTTTAGTTCCATCAATTTAGAAATGATTTCTTCATCTAAAGTAATTTTACCTTTAAATATTTTATTTAATTCTTTAATCGAGAAATTACTTAATATTTCCGCAGCGTATTTTAAGTTTTCAAATGATAAAGATGTACAATGTTTAAAAATCTCTATTTGCGTATCATTATCTAACTGTTCAAAAAAAGTAATAAAAGATTTATTTCTTATGTCTTCATTTTTTATATTTTCATCAAACGATTTAAATAATACATCAAAGTGTTTTGATTTTTCTTCATTATCAAAAGAAACAAAAATTTCATTAATTGCATTTACATGTAATTGGCTTATTATATCATAATAACCATCAAATTTTGCAATAACTCCAATTTCTTTAGATAATTCAGCTAAAACCAAATCCACATTTTGTTTTTTTTCATTTTCATCCAGATTATTATATTTATTTTTTATTTTTTCTACTCTTGAAATAGCAAAAATTTTAACAATATTATAATATTCATGTGGAATATCTGACATAGAATATTTATTGCTTAAAATATTTTCTAATTCTTTTTCTGTTAATAAAGTACAATCTTCTTTAGACAGTTTTTTATTTAAACCATCTAAAAATTTATCTGAAACCAATACAGATCTTGCATTTAAATAATTTTCTTTTCCACCTTTATTAAACATCTCTATATATTTTGAATAAATCAAACTCATTGTTTCTGAATCAATACTTTCAATTAATTTTTCTATTGATTTAGAAACATCTCTTTTGTATGCAAAATTTTTCATCATCCAATTTATAAAAACTGGAAATTGTGAAATCTGTGCTTCTTTTTCCAACAATCCAAAAAGTTCATTTGCTTTTTTTCTAAAAATTTCAATATTGATATTTGGAATCCTTTCCATCTCAGTTAAAATATCTGAAAAAAGTTCTTTTCTTTCTTCAGATTTAATATTAGACAATAATTGTATATATGTATCTAATTTTTTCTCCAAAATAATTTCATATTTTTTATTATTACCATAATACAAATATAATTTATCATCTGAAAGCTCTATATCTTTCGCTACTTCAGAGATTTCTTTTATTGACTCTTTATATTGTTTTTGATTTGGATTCTCCATACAGTTATTTAATATTCTATTACATTCTAAATTTGTGTATAATATAGCTAATCCATCTATATTATAACCTTTTTGCTGAAAAGCAATAATTTGACTGTATTCAATACCTTGTTGATTTGTAATTTCTTTTTCTATATTCTCAATTATTCCTTCTTGGTTTAATAAATAAAGAATAAATTTAGCATTTGGATTATCTACATCTCCATTTAAAATCGTCACAAATGCACTACTTATATCAGACTCAAAATTATCTATAATTTCTAGCATATCATTATTATTATAATTATTAGAAATCTGAGTTATTTGTCTTGCTTTATTTATTACATCAAAAAGAATTTGTTTTCGTAAAGACTTATCTAAGATTGAAATATACATATTAAGTTGATATAAATATTGTATATTATAGCCTAAAACTTCTTTATAATATTTTTCTTGTGCTTGAGCTGGAATGTTACTAATAACTCTTATTGCATTATTTAATTTTTCATTCTCTTTATCGCTATTTCTTATTTGTTCAAATGTTTCATCTAAAGTACTTTGTCTTTCTTCTTCTGATAACATATTAAAACATATAGAAAGACTCTCTAATTTTTTTATTCCTTTATTATCTTTTGTTTTATACATTTCCAAAATCTTTTTATATTGTTCTAATTTATCTTCTTCTGGAAATTCACTAAATAATAAAACAAGTGGATTGTCCTTATTAAAATACGAATCTGAAAACGTTGGTATAAACTCTGACACTATTGGTATTATTTGAGAAAAATGCTCTTTCCTTTGTTCTAATGTCAAACTTTCAAATAAATTATAACTTATCTCGATAATATGATCATATTTATTTGCTCTTATTGATTCAATTGTTTCAAACATTTGCTTTATTTCTGATGAAGTCTTATTTGAACAATCAATTAAATCAGATACTCTTTTACACGTTTCATCAGAAAATGAATCATCTATAAAATAAGGTTCTCTTAATATTCTAAAAATCACAAACTCAGAAGCTTTTTCTGTCACTGAATCAAGTATCATATTTATTAATTTGTCAGTATTTAAATCATTATTATCACTATTAGTTTTTATCTTTCTTTTAACTGTTCTAAGAATTTGTGAAATATTAGCTTTAACAGCTCTTTCGTTCATTGATGAAAGAAGTTCCATTGTTTGACTTAGTTCTGAATCATCATTACTTAGAACATAATCAGTTAAATTATATCCAAATATATTTGGTGCTATATTTGCTATAATACTTCTTGTAAATTTATTTTTTAATCCAGCATCTATAATTTTATTACGTATTTTTGAAAAAACACTTTGTTTTTCTGGTAATTCGTTCATTTTTTCTCCTTTGTATAATAAGTCAATTTTGACAATAAAAAAACTTATAATATAGTTATCATTTTAATTTTATAATAAAAAATATTTTATTACAATACAATTTAAATTTTTATTTATAATTTCATATTTCTGGATATTTTGGAGACAAAATAATCTCTTTTTTATTTAAATATTCTAATATTCCACTTGGCTTAGTAAACTTAAAAATCAATTTATATGCTGTTAAATTTTGCTTTGTTTGCTTAAACATTTTATTTATTTCGTTATTACCATATTTTCCATCACCTATTATAGGATAACCTATATATGCTAAATGGGCTCTTATTTGGTGAGTTCTACCAGTATGTAGATTAATATCTAATACTGATGTATTTTCTTTTTTATTTTCTTCTATAACAATATATTCAGTTATTATCTCCTGATATCCTGTTTTTTTAGTATTTGATATATAAACCTTATTTTTTTTAGAATCCTTAAAAAGATAGTCTTTTAAGACCTTATGCTTTTCTTTAGGAATTCCATATACTTTTGCTATATAATGCTTTTCTATTTCATGATTTTTAAATTTATTAAAAAGAATTTCTAATGATTCTTTATTTTTTGCAAATAAAACTATCCCTTTTGTATTTCTATCTAGTCTATGACATGGCTCTATGTTTTTTCCAAACTTTTCTTTTACTAATTTTGTTAATGTTATACCATTTATCCCAGCTTCATCTGTTACTGAAATTCCTTGTTCTTTATTTATTGCTAGAATATTATTATCTTCATAAACAACTTTTAATTCATGTTTTCCAAATAGAATTTCATCTGAAATAAAAATTTCTATCTCATCATTTTCATATATAATAATATTTTCTTTTACTCTTTTTCCATTTATTTTTATATCTTTTTGTCTTAAAGCTTTATATAAAAAATTCAGATTTAAATTTGGAAAACTTTCTAATATAAAATTATTTAAAGTTTTCTTATCATATTTTTTTGGAACAATTAATTTTTGCATTTTTTCACCTCTATGAATTTATTTTAGTATAAAAAAAACCTTTTCGTCAATAATAATTTCATGGAAAATATTTTAGAATTAAAAGAACATAAAAAAATTATTAAATTTAATATTTGGCAAGCTTGCTCTTATTTTATATTTTACAGTTTTATTGGATGTCTTTTAGAAACAGGTTTTGGGCTTTGGTCTAAAGGAGTAATAGAAAGCAGACAAAGTTTTTTATTTGGTCCTTTTTGTATTATTTATGGAATAGGAGCGCTCTTAATAATAACATTTTTAAGTAGTTTAAAAGATAAACCTATTAAACTTTTTTTAGCAAGTTGCTTAATAGGAATAGTTTGTGAATATTTAATGAGTTATATATGTGAAAAAATTTTTCATTTCAAATGGTGGGATTATACTGGAATGATGCTTAGTATAAATGGAAGAACTTGTCTTTATTTTGCTGTTATGTGGGGAATTTTAGGTGTAATCTTAATAAAAATCGTAAATCCATTATTTGATAAAGTTTTATATTATCTAAAAAGTAAAATTGATACTAGAATTCTAAAAACAGCCATTCTTCTTGTCATAGGATTTTTAATATTTGATGCATCAATAACTACAATTGCATTAAAATCATTTTACGCAAAAATCATAAATGATTTTGATTTAGATATAAAAACTGGTGAATATGCATCAACTATAATTGATAATGAGCTATTTTCAGAAGAAAATATGATACTAACATATCCAAACATGCAAATTGCTGGAACAAAATATAATAACACTTATGTTGCAAGTTTATATAATATGGAAAAAACATATTATGTTCAAGTATTTTCAGATAATAACGAATAAAAAATCCCTTTAATCCGGGATTTTTTATTTTAATTCATTTAATTACTTATTGAGAATTTCTAAGCTTTATGGATTGTAATATTTTTCTTATATTTCGCTCCTCGGCTTCCTCGTGTTTAAACAAATTCTAATTAAACCTAATACGGTCTCCCATTTGATGGAACAAATGCCCTTCATTAGATTTAATAAGAATTTGTAAAACCCACTTACATCACATTCGTCGCTACATTACAGAAAAATATTACAATCCATAAAGCTTGACTCATAATACCAAAATTTAAAATTTTATAATTCCTTCCCATGGTAAGTCTTTTTTACCAAAATGTCCATAATTTGTAGTTTTTCTATAAATTGGTTTCTTAAGATCTAATGTTCTTATAATTCCTGTTGGAGTTAAATCAAATGTTTTCAAAACTTTTGACACTATCTCTTCTTCTGGGATAGTATTAGTTCCAAATGTATCAACATATACAGATACTGGTTTTGCTACTCCTATTGCATAAGAAAATTGAATTTCACATTTTGATGCATATCCATTTGCAACAATATTTTTGGCAATAAATCTAGCCATATATGATGCTGATCTATCAACTTTGCTAGGGTCTTTACCTGAAAAAGCTCCTCCTCCATGGCGACTAAATCCACCATATGTATCAACTATTATTTTCCTACCAGTAAGTCCGCTATCTCCTAATGGTCCTCCAATAACAAATCTTCCTGTTGGATTAATATAATATTTAGTATTGTTATCTAATAATTTTGATGGAACAACAGCATTAATAACTTTTTCTTTTATATCAATTTTTAAAATTTCTAAATCCACGTCTGGATTATGTTGTGTTGAAACAACCACTGTATCAATTCTTACAGGTTTATTATTATCATATTCTACAGTTACTTGAACTTTTCCATCAGGTCTTATATAACTAATTTCTCCAGATTTTCTAACATCTGTTAATCTTTTAGATAATTTGTGGGCTAAATATATTGGCATTGGCATTAAATCTTCTGTTTCATTTATAGCAAATCCAAACATTAAGCCTTGATCTCCAGCACCTTCTGAATCAACATTTTCTCCATTTTTATCTTCAAAAGATTTATCAACTCCGAATCGCTATATCTGGAGATTGCTTTGAAAGATTAATCATAACTTTACAAGTTTTATAATCTATATCTGTACTACTATTGTCAAAACCAACTTCTTTAATTGCATTTCTTACTACTTTTTCTATATCTACTTCTGCTACTGAAGAAATTTCACCAGTTATAAATATAATGTTTTTTCCAGCAACAGTTTCACATGCAACTCTAGCATTAGAATCTAATTTTATATATTCATCTAAAACACTATCTGAAATATAATCACAAAGTTTATCAGGATGTCCCTCTGTAACACTTTCTGATGTAAATAATTTTTTCATAAAAAATTAATCCTCCTTTTTTCTTCAAACATAATACAATATTTTAAAGAATTTGTAAATAGAATATTTATTTTTAATATGGATATAATAAATTAAAAGCAATCTGAAATTTTATTTTTAAATTTCTTTTTACTTTTTTAATTCTAATCAATTTTTTAATATCTTATTTAAAAAATTAGGAAGGATTTTTTTATGGAAGAACATCAAAAAATCAATTGTACTGTTTCAAGTTGTCTTTACAACGGAAAAGCAAATAAAGAATGCTTATTAACTAACATTATAGTTAAACCTTGTGAAAATTGTGAAACTGGAACGTGCACTGAGACTGTATGCGGAAGCTATAAAGCAAAGCATTAAAACTAGTATAACTATACTGTTTTTATTTTAAAAAAATTGCAAAATAATAGGAAAGTTTTTTACTTTCCTATTATATATTTTTATCAAATATATTCATTAATTTTATAAAGCTCATTTTCTTTTTTAATACAAATTTCTTTATTCATCTCAAAAATATTTATTATATCTCCATCTACAATGTTTCCATTTAGATATTCATTTACTATTTTATCTTGAATACAATCTTGAATAATCCTTCTTATTGGTCTTGCTCCTAATGTATCATCTTCTATTTTATCAACTACAAAATCATTTACATTTTTATCAAAAATAATTTCTATGTTTTTATTTTTCATTCTTTTTGATATTTTATTTAATAATATATCAGAAATTTGTTTTAATTCTATTCTATTTAATTTTTGAAATATAACAATCTCATCTATTCTATTCAAAAATTCTGGACTAAAATTTTCTCTCGTTTCCTTTAATACATCTTTTCTTAATTCATCATAATCAGATTTTAAATCTTCTTTAAAAAAGCCCAATTTCTTATTATTAGTAATTAATTTTCCTCCAACATTTGATGTCATAATAATTATTGTATTTTTAAAATTAGTAGTTTTTCCAAAATTATCTGTAAGTCTACCATCTTCTAAAAGTTGTAATAATATATTTATTACATCTGGATGCGCTTTTTCAATTTCGTCAAATAATATTATAGAATACGGTTTTTTTCTTACCTCTTTAATAAATCCGAGATCCTTCATCATATCCAATATAACCGAGGAGCTGCCCCTATTAATTTTGAAGCATCACTAGGAAGCATATATTCAGACATATCAACTCTGATTAACTTTCTCTCATCTCCAAATAATACCTCTGCAACAGCCTTTGAGAGTTCGGTTTTTCCTACACCTGTAGGTCCTAAAAATAAGAACGATCCTATTGGTCTGTTTTCTTCTGAAAGACCTAATCTTCCCCTTCTAATAGTTTTAGACACTAAATTTACTGCTTCACACTGTCCTACAACTCTTTTATGAATATCTAATTCTAAATTTTTGAGTTTATATATTTCTTCTTTTGAATGTAGTGCTACTGGAATACCTGACCATTCTGATACAACATTTTCAATATCTATAAGTTCTAGTTTGCTTTTAATCTTTTTAACTCTTACACACGCTTCATCAATTAAATCTATTGCTTTATCTGGTAAGAATCTATCTGTTATATATCTATTAGATAATTTTACAGCCCCATTTACTGATTCATAAGATATCTCTATATTATGATATTTCTCATATTTTTCTTTAATTCCTAATAAAATCTGAACTGTCTCTTCTTCTGTAGGCTCATCTAATAAAATTGGTTGAAATCTTCTTTCTAATGAACTATCTTTCTCAATATATTTTCTATACTCATTTATAGTTGTTGCACCAATTACTTGAATTTCTCCTCTTGCTAAAAATGGCTTTAGAATATTTGCTGCATCTATTGCTCCTTCTGCTGCTCCAGCTCCTACAATAATATGAATTTCATCTATAAATAATATAATATCTTTAGATTCTTTTACTTCATTTAAAATCTTTTTTATTCTTTCTTCAAAATCACCTCTATATTTGCTTCCAGCAACAATTTGTGCAATATCTAAAACTATAATTTTCTTATTTTTTAAACTTTCAGGAACTTCACCCGAAGCTATTTTTTTGGCTAATCCTTCTACTACTGCTGTTTTTCCTACTCCAGGTTCTCCAATTAAACATGGATTATTTTTTATTCTCCTAGAAAGAATTTCCATAATTCTATTTGTTTCTTTTTTTCTTCCAATAATAGGGTCTAAATCACCATCAAACGCTTTCTTAGTTAAATCTATTCCAAAACTATTTAAAGTTTTGGTCTTTGAGTCATTTTTAGTTTCAATTTTTCCGCTAGTACCCGGAAAATCATTTAATGCTTTCCAAATTTCATTATAAATTTTTTCAGGATTTATATTAAATTCTAAAATTATTTTAAAAGCCATAGAATCTAATTCTTGTAAAATTCCTATTAAAATATGTTCTGTACTTATAAAATTTGATCCTACATTAGATGCTTCATTATATGCGTTTTCAATAATTCGTTTGCATTTTAAAGTAAAACCGATTTCCGAGAATTTAAATTAGTATTTCCTTTTCCGAATTATATTTTCTATTTTATTTAAAATAGAATCAGGAAAAATACCTTGAGACTCTAAAACCTTATGTGCTAAACCTTCACTTTCTTTTGAAAGTCCATATAAAATATGTTCACTTCCAATATAATTATGTCCTAATAAAGTAGCTATATCACTAGCTAAATCTAAAACTTTTTCTCCACTTTTAGTAAATTTAAAAAGCATAAACTTTCCTCCTTTTTATATATTATTTATAAAGTTGGAAAATTTATGCAATAAATAAAAAAACTACTTTAAACAGTAGCTTTTTCTTTATAAATCAAATAATTATTTAGAAAAACTCTTCCTCTGGAAACAGTACTTAAGTTTAATACCATTGAATATTTATAATCATAATCTTTGTATTTTACTTTAGCTTTTAAATTGCCTTTATTATATTTAACAATATCTACATCTTCAATAACAGCATTTTTAAGATTTTTTACTTTTTCATCTTTTGATGCCTTTTCTCTTAAAATTTCCGTATATCTATTACTTTTTTGGTTATCAACTAAAATATCTGCTATTTTTTCAATTTCAGATTTTAATTTAAAAATAGTATAATCAGGAAATTCTTTTAAATATTTTTCTTCAGCTTCTTTTGATATTTCACTTTCATCTTTAACATTATATTTAGCATTTTTTATATCACGTATAATCAATCCAAAAGCTATTATGAAAGCTAATGAAATTCCTATAATTATAACCAAAATTGCTTCAAACATTTTTTATAACATCCTCTCTTTTGTATTTATTGTATTTTTCTAAATTTAAAATTATTTTCATCCAAATTATATATTTGCATAATATATCCTGTATAAATACCACCATCATCACTATCTAAATTAACATTTAAAGAACAATTACATTTATACATTTCACCTAAATTATTTTCAATATTTATAGTAAAAGAAATCTTGTAATTTAAATCCTCTAAGTCTATTCCTAAATTTCTTAAAATTGAACCGTCTAACGCCATTTTTTCATTGCTTGTAGATAAATCTTCATTTTTTACAATATTTTCATTTACATATGATAATATAATTGGATCTGTACAGTCTGTATAAAAAACATTTTCATCTTCGTTTGAGGCTTTTTCTTCATTAGTATGAAGAACCTTAAAATCAATTCTATTTGTTCCAGTATCAATTTTTCTATATTTACAAATATCATTTATATCTTTATAAAAAACTTTTTGACTTCCAAAATCAGTTCCACTTACAGTAATATTATCAATATACAAGTTATTTACAGTGTTTTCTTCTGTTAATTCAGTTATTGTTTCAGTATTATTTATATAAATTGCAAAATCAGTGAATTGTGAAATATTTATATTAGACAAATTTTGATTTTCACTTAAATCTTCTACATTTGCATCACTATATAAAAGAATTCTTTCTATTTTAAAAATAGGGTTATCTAAATCATCCTGAATTTTTTCGGCATTTTGAGCAAAAATATTATTATTCCTATGCATATACAAAATCTTATAAAAAGCAAAAATCAATAATGTTAAAATTATAATAATTAAAACTAACATAATAGTTTTTTTCTTATATTTAATAATAAAAGCTTTTTTATCAATTTTCTTTACTCCACTTTTATCTCCATTTTTTGAATAAGACTTTACTTTTACTTTTGTATTTTTTTTAGTTTTAATATTTTTGCTTTTAGCATTTAAATTATGTTTATGAACTTTGTTATTCTTGTTTTTTGCTCTTTCTTTCAAAATCTCCCCCTATATAGAATTATAAATATCTTTCATTAGTGAGAAAACTCTATTTGACCAATTTTTGTCTGTTGCATATCTAGTATTTACACCTTTTACAGTTGCCCCATTATAATATCTTCCAGTTGCAGTTTCTCCATTTGGAAGCACCGTTCCTGATTCATTTAAATAATTTAAAGCTAACCATCTAGCAACAGTATCTATACCCTCTGCATATGTATCAAATGTAACTGCTGATTCATATGGAGTAGCATCATATGCTCCATATCCAAATAAATTTTTCTTATTGCTAGCGATATTAGATCTTCCCCAATTGCTTTCATGAATTGCAATTGCTGCAACAAATACACCATTTATGTTATATTTAGATTCAATTTCATAAAAACTTTTATAATTTTCTTTAAAAATATCATTTGTGTCACTACTATTGTCTAAAAAAACCTTTTCAAAATCACTTTCTAATAATCCACTTGATTTATTTAGTTGCATTTCTTCATTTACAGAATCTAATAACTTTTGTTTTCTACAATTTTCGCTGCTTCCTGGAGTTAAAGTTTCAGATGTTAAATCTTGTACTTTTATATAACCTTCTTGCTCTGAAAATGATACTTTCATCCAGTTCTCTTCTATCACTTCAATTGTCATAACATCATATTTATTAGGAACTGTAATCAAATTATCAGACTCATCATTTGCTTCCTTTTTTAGTTCTAAATCTTTAGTAGCATATAAATAATCACCAATATGTATGTTATAATTTGCTAATACATCAGAAGTTCCAACTTGAACTATTTTAGTAGTTGGCGGTTCAGTAATATTATATCCAATAGCTACTTGATCTACCATTTCATCATTTTCATAACTTCTTACATAAGTAACAATTTGATGTCCTATAATACCCTCTTGTTCAACAACTTCTTCTCCTTTTGGTAAATTTTTATTATCAACATATTCAGTTACAAACGCAATCTCTTCTTCAATGTCAAGTACTTCTTTTTGATAAGTTGTACTAATATTTTCTGATACAATTTCATAAACATCAGTAACATCATTATTTTCCTCAAAAGTTCCTATAGGTGTTTTTTCGGGCTCTGTCTCTAAATCCTTTGCAAAAATATAATTTGAAGAAAATGTAGAAATACTCAAACAAATCACTAAAACAATTACAATTAACTTTAAATTATCTTTTTTAGTTCTATGTTTTACTTGAAAAACAAAACTTTTCTTTTTTTCAGTCTCTTTAATTTCTCTTAAAACTTTTTGTTTTTGTTTGTATTGTTCAACCTGCTTATTTTTTGATTGTTCCAGTTCTTTGAATACTTCAGAAAGAGATTTTTCATTTTGATTTATTGGCATTATATAAAAAATCTCCTATCTCATATATTATTTCATTTATATTTTATACATAAAATAAATACTTGTCCATACCTTTTTTTAGCAGTTAAAACTTATTATTATAATATATTAATATTAATATTAATATTCATACCACAAATCTTGTGATTTTAATTCTTCTATAGTTGATTGATGTTCTGCATATGTTTTTGAAAAATATACATCTCCATTTTTATCTGCAACAAAATAATAGCAATCTGTATTCTCTGGATTTAATACAGCATAAATAGCACTTCTACTAGGGCTACAAATTGGTCCTACAGGTAGTTTTCCTTCCATATTTGGTCCTCGTGTATTATATGGATTTTCTGTATTTAATTGTCTTGTTGTAAGTTCTTCAGTTGCCATATCTAATCCAAAGGCATAATATGTAGTTACATCACTTCCTAAACTCATTCCAGAATTTAATCTATTTATAAATACTCCTGCAATTCCTTGACGAGCTTCATCTGTTTTTCCTTCTTGTTCCACAACTGATGCTAAGCTCAAAAGTTCATGAACTGTATATCCGCTTTCTTCTATTTCATCTTGATATTCAGATAAATAATTATCCATATAATTAAAAATTACATTAAATATTTCCTCTACAGTAACATCCTCATTTTCAAAAGTATATGTGTCTGGAAGAATATATCCTTCTAAACTATAGTAAATTTCTTCATTTTTTACTTCATCTGTAATAAACCAGTATTTTTCAATTAAAGAATCAATATATTCTTCAGAATTAACTAATTCTAAAACTTCATCAGCAGTATTATTTGTATTTTCTGCAATTACATCTGCATAATCTTCAATTGTTTTTCCTTCAACAAAAGTTATTGTAACACTTTCATCATAAACATCACCTTTTACTAGTTTTTGGCAAACACTTGAAACATCATCTATACCATTTTCAAATTCATATTTTCCTGCTTGAAAATTTCCAACATTATTTAATTTAATATATACTTTAAACATTGTAGCATTTTTTATTACTTGATTTTCCTGTAGTAAATCAGCAATCTCACTTGTTGACATACCTTGAGAAATCTCTACAATAACAGTTTGGCTATTTGCTTCAGAATTTACTGCAGTTAAACTTTGTTCATATTTATTTTTTAATACAAAAAATGTTATTACTGCTAATACTATAATTATAAGAATAATTATCACAAATACTTTTAAAAACTTTTTCATTTTATTACTCCTCAACTACATAATCTACAATTTTTTCTAAACGTTCTTTATCTAATCCATCTTTATATTTAACTAAAACTCTATATCCAGCTTCTTTAAATCTAGGTGTAAGCTCAATAACAAATCTATAAAATCCTTCTGTATCATCAATATTATCAAAATCAATACAAATCATGCTAATATTATTTGAAACAAACTGATTATATAAAAGATTAATTAAACATGTTCTTGATGTATAATCACTACATATCGAATTCATACTTCCACTTAATGTTACATCTGCACAAATATCTATTTTATTTGCTTCTGCCCAAGAAACATAATTTTGATAAGTATCACTTGACAGGTCTATAACACTTTCCACTTCTAAATTTTCATTTATATTAAATAAATTTGGTATTACAATATTTGTATAATTAGAATCTATTGAAACATTATCATAAGAAGTAACAATATCATATTCATTTAAAATATTTATATTATCTAATATGTCTTCTTCCATATTTTCTCTTACAATTTCTATTTCACCTAATTTATCTGTTTTTATATATCCAATATTACCAGCTGCTGTTCTTACTTTTGTATAATCTCCATCTGTTCCAAAAACAGTTACATAAGCTCCATCAGATTTACTTATTTTTTCTAAAGAACTTGAAAACGTTTTTGGTTCTTCTTTTATTTTAGTGCTTTTTACAACAACAGCTTGTGATTTTTCAGTAGAAATAGAATCTATAATTAAAACATTTCTATCTTTATTATATTGATATTCAAAATCATAAACATCTTTTAAATCCAATAATGGTAAATATAACATTTTATCCTCAAATTTTAAAGTTCCTTTTATTGCAACTTGTGTTGAATTAACTTCCATTGTTGTTTGTCCAATTACTAATTTTGCAACATGTTTATTATAAGTAGTAATCAAAGTTTGTTCATCATCATTATAATAGATATTTTCATCATATAAGTTTGCAACATCATCTTTTGAAATATAAATATTATCATTTTCGTCAATTAATAATTTGTCTTTTAATTCTACTTTATTTTCTCCTATTATCAGAGAAATATCTTCAGGTGTTCTATTTTTTATTAAACTCGAAATAATATTTGCTATTACTATAATAATTCCTATTATTAAAACTATCCTTAAAATTTTAAATAATCTTGTATTAGTAAACTTTCTAGGCTTTTTTCCAGTCATTTTATTTTTTGATCCTTTTGCAGTTTTAATATTATTTACTCTTTCTTGTTCTTTAAAATTTCTTTTGTTATTCATTTGTTTCTCCTTGTATAAAAAATTTCATAATAAATATATCATTATTAAATTTAAAAGTAAACCTATTTTTTCTTATATTTTTATTAGTAAAACTATTTCTTTTTAACAAATAATGCATTTTCTTTTAATTTTTAAAGATTTACGCATAAATTTTTTATTATAAAAAAAATTGTTATTTTTACTCAAATTTACAAAGATTTTGTCTTAATTTTTTTAAAAACTCTTTCTTTTTTTTGTACTATATTGTATAATAATAATGTATTGTTTAAAAAAGTAAAGGAGAAATGAATATGTGGCAATTTTGGATAATTTCAGCTGGTGTATTCTTAATTTTAGAATCAATTACAACTGGATTTTTAGTTTTTTGGTTTTCAATAGGTAGTTTATTCGCTTTAGTTACAAGTTTCCTAACTGATAGTATCATTGTTCAAACTGCTGTTTTTGTTATATCTTCAACAATTCTAATTTTTGCTACAAGAAAATTTGCTAACAAATTTGAAGAAAAAGAAGAAGAACAAAAAATCACAAATTCTATTGTGGGTAAAGAAGGAAAAGTAACTATTACTATAGAGCCTATAGAAAATAAAGGTCAAGTAAGAGTTGGCGGAGAAACATGGTCAGCTACTTCAAAAAACGATACAGTAATTAAAGAAGGTACTAAAGTTTTAGTACAAGATGTAGATGGTGTTAAAGCTATAGTTACACCAATCAATTAATTTAAATATTATATTATAGGAGGATTTTAAAATGCCATTTTTAATTGTAGTTTTTATTATCATTGTTATTATAGCAATACGTTCAATTAAAATAGTTCAACAATCAGAAGTATGTATTATAGAAAGACTTGGTAGATTTCACAAAGTAGCTGAACCTGGTGTTAATATTATCGTTCCATTTGTTGATAATGTTAGAGCAGTAGTTAGCTTAAAACAACAAACAATGGATATACCACCTCAAGGTGTTATTACAGCTGATAACGTTACTATTACTATTGATACTGTAGTGTTTTATAAAATAACTGATCCTACAAAAGCTATTTATGAAATTCAAAATTTAACTCAAGGTATTCAATACCTTGCCATCACAACAATTCGTGATATTGTTGGTAAAATGGAACTTGATCAAACTTTCTCTTCAAGAGATTTAATTAATGACAGATTAAGAGCCATCTTAGATGAAGCTACTGATATTTGGGGATGTAAAATTGATAGAGTTGAGATAAAAGATATTACTCCTCCACCAGATATTAGAGATGCAATGGAAAAACAAATGAACGCAGAAAGAAATAAAAGAGCTTTAATACTTCAAGCTGAAGGTGAAAGACAATCTCAAATTACTCTTGCTGAAGGTAGAAAAGAAGCTGCAATTCTTGATGCAGAAGCAGAAAAAGAATCTCAAATTAGAAGAGCTGCCGGTGAGGCTGAAGCAATTAAAAAAGTTGCAGAAGCTAGATCAAAAGAAATTTCAATGGTTTATGAAGCTATAAAAGCTGCTGATCCAAATGAAAAATTAGTTCAATTAAAATCTTTAGAGACTCTTCAAGAAGTTGCAAAAGGAGAAGCAAATAAAATATTTATTCCATTTGAAGCAACATCAACTTTGTCTAGTCTAGGTAGTATCAAAGATGTTATGACTGATGATAAAAAGTAAAACATAAACTAAAAAGCCTCAAAAATGAGGCTTTTATTATTTTATATTTTTATAGATTTTATAGATGTGTATATATTATTTTAGCGTTGCGAAATCCCAACATCGAAGAAAATGTAATTTTGTAACTTTTGAAGTATAAAAATTTACAAAATAACATTTTCTAACTTGTCGGTCCCCACACAAATTTCGCAACGCTAAAATAATATATACACATCTATAATTTATCATCTTATCTAATTTTATTAATAATATCTTCTAAATTATCAATTAAATATTTCACATCATCAATCGTATTTTCTTTACCAAAACTAACTCTTAGACTTCCGCCTAGCAATGTTTTCATTTATTCCCATTGCAAGTAAAACATGTGACGGATTTATTAAACCGGCGCTACAAGCAGACCCACTAGAAACACATATTCCTCTTCTATCTAGTTCATTTACCAATCTATTTCCATCAATACCTAAAAAACAAATATTATTGTTTCCTGGAACCTTATTTGCTAAATCTCCATTTATTTTTATATTTGAAATTCTTCTATTTATTTCTTTTAAATAAAAATCACTTAAATCATTTAATTGATCATAATATCTATTTAAATTATCTGTGGCTATTTCTATTGCTTTACCTGTCCCAACTATTCCTGATGTATTCTCAGTTCCAGATCTTTTATCTCTTTCTTGATGTCCACCATCATTTTGTCTATTAAACGCAATACCTTCTCTTACATATAGAGCTCCAACACCTTTTGGACCATAAAATTTGTGACTAGATAAAGATAAACTATCTATTTTTAAATGTCTTACATCTATCGGAACATTTCCAACTGCCTGAACTGCATCAGTATGAAATATAACATTATATTTTCTTGCTATATTTCCTATTTGCTCTATAGGCTGAATTGTACCTACTTCATTATTGGCAAACATAATTGAAATTAAAATCGTATTTTTTGTAATTGCCCTTTCCAAATCTTGCAAATCAATTCTACCTAAGCTGTTAACTCTTAAATATGTTACCTTAAATCCTATATTTTCTAGTGATTTACATGTGTTTAAAACTGCAGGATGCTCAATAGAACTAGTTATTATATGATTACCATATCTATGATTTGCAAAAGCTATTCCTTTAATAGCTAAATTGTCACTCTCAGTACCTCCGACTTGTAAAATAAATTTCCTTTGAATTACAATTTAAACTAGAGGCAACTTTCATTCTTGCAACAGAAATTGCTTCTTTTGATTTCTTACCTAAACTATATAAAGATGATGCATTTCCATATTCATAAACTAAATATGGCATCATTTCATTTAAAACTTGTTCGTCTAAAGCAGTTGTTGCAGCATGATCAAAATATCTTACACTCTCCATATAATCCAAAGCTCCCTTCTTAGATATACTATAATATGAAGCTTTGTTATTTTTAGTTACAAAAAAAGAATAAATAATGTAATAAACAAAATTTATTCTTTTATCTATAAATTATTTTACTAATTTTGCATGTAAAACCACTCTATATTTATTATCATTTGCACAAGTTGAAAGAGTTAATATACTATCTTCTGAAGATACATTTACATTATAATTTTTTATACTTCTATTTGTTATCGTTCTAATAAAAGACTCATAATCTTCATTATCACTAAAGCTTGTTTGAATATAATAATCCTCTCTCTCTATTTGATACACTGAAAATACTTCATATATCATATTTCCTTGTTCTGTAATTAAAGTCACATACTTATTAGCTTCATTATTATACCAATCTGGTGATAATATATTTTTTAATGATCCAAACATGCTTCCATCTCTTCTATTATGTCCATATATAATAATATTTTTATCATTTCCATCCAAATCATTTCGATAATCCATAAAAATCCAACCAGCACTATTATATTCTTTCTTAAAGTTGTATGTTAAATAATAATCATTATTTTTTGCTTGAACAACTGGATACGAAATATTAGTATTTGGCACTTCTATATATCCAACAGCATCTGAATTTATATTTTTAAGTTTTTCAAAATCTACTTCACTTACATTTTCATCATTTTCATTATAAGAAATAATATTACTTTCTTTAATCTCCTTAATAATATCATTATTTGCCTTATTACCCAAATACCATTTAATTAACTGAATTCCTGAAAATATAATTACAGCTATAAAAAATATTATTAATAACGTCAAAATTACATTTTTTATCCCATGTTTTTTTGATTTCTTTTTTTCTACTTTTTTTTTTCTTGAACTATTCATTCTAATTTTTTCTAATTCTGAAATCTCATTTTCAATTCTTGAATTACTTTTCAAGTCTTTTTTTCGTATATCATTTTTAGAGTGTTTTCCATTATTTCTCATTAACAAAAATCTCCTATTTTTATCTAGCTTACATTAAAATCACATATATTATATATCATCAATATATTATTTTACAATCAATTTGTATAAAAATCCTCCGGCTTAGCCGGAGGTATTTTACTCATAACGCCTAAAAGGCTATGTTACAAGCAGAGCCTCAAGG
>CALXVK010000008.1 GCA_944391975.1 uncultured Clostridia bacterium | reverse complement strand
ACGGTCTCCCATTTGATGGAACAAATGCCCCTCATCTGTTTTAATAAGAATTCATAAAACCCACTCACATCACTATTTATCATTTCATTGCATAAATAATATATAAATCCTGATACATAATGAAATTTCAAGAGTGTCCCAAAATTTCAGAAAAGTTTGAAACATTTAATAAGAATTTAAAAAAATCATCAAGCTTTTTAAAAGTGTCCCTTTAAGCTTGAACAAAGTATATGTTATGTAATAAAAAAGAAATATAAAAAACATTGAAAAAATTAAAAGTTATATATACAATAATAATATATAAAATTATGAAAAAGTGAAAGGAATAAAAATGACAAATAAAGCAAAACCTTGTGGCTGTACACACACACACACACACACACACACACGGATATTTTATTAATAGAAAATAAATTTGCAAGCATTACTGAATTAAGTAGTGTTATTTGTCATGAAATAAAAGAGTACGCAAAATAGTTAGAATTTTACGTGCTCTTTTTGTGTTTATAAAAAAAATACAGGAGGGGATTTTTATGAAAAGAACAAATTCAGGTGTAACACTTATAGCTCTTATAATAACAATTATAGTGTTGTTAATATTAGCAGGAGTAACAATAGCAATGATAATGGGAGATAATGGAATATTAAATCAAGCTACAAGAGCAAGTGATGAGATGGCACAATCTAGTGCAGAAGAAAAAGTAAATGTAGAAGTATTAGGTAGCTATGAAACAGATGGAACTATTGATATTGATTTGTTAAATGAAAATTTACAAAATATAGAAGGATTAACACATAAGGGAGAGTCTATAGTAGATAATCCAATAGACAGTTTACCAGCAACTGTGGTAGTTGATGGATATAATGTCATCATAAGAGAAGATGGAAGTATAGTTGTATCAGAATGGACACAAACAGGATATGAAATTACAAACGGAGAAATAACGGTAAGAGTAGGGGATTATGTATTAAACTATGATGAGGGAACAGGAAGTACACAAATAGAAACAACAGAAAGTGGACATATAGAACAACAAACATTAACAACAGAAAATTTAGGATGGAGAATATTAGGAATAGGAGAAAATGGAGGATTAGAGGTAATAAGTGATAATCCAACAACAGCAACAGTAACACTAGTAGGAGAAACAGGATATTTAAATGCAGAAGAAGTGTTAAATACAGCATGTAATGAATTATATGGAAAAGGACAATATGCAGAAAGAGCAAGAAGTTTGAATGTAGAAGATATAAATAAACTAGTAAATTATGACCCGGAGACATATAGCGGATATGGAAATTTATATAAATATAGATTTTCAACAGAGGCAGGATATATGCAATATAGTAGATTAACGAGAAATGAACAAACATGGAGTAATTGGACTAATATAACAAATTCGAGCTATCAAACATTTAGAATGCCAGGCTCAACAGAGACAATAAGTGCAGAAAATCCAAAGGAAAGTGAAGAAATAGAGAACACATATTATTATTATACTGTATCATCGCAAATATCAGATACTAATATAGCAAATATGATAACAAAAGGGACAGGGGATAGCAACATAACACAATGGCTAGCTTCTCGCGCGGTTTCCTGCGGCATCAATTATGCTAGCTTCTATGTGCACTTTGTGTACGATGGCAGCGTGGACATCGGCCTCTTGTATACCTCTATTGGCAATTCTCGTAGCCCTGGCTGGGCTGTCCGCCCGGTAGTAACTCTAGAGTCTAACATCCAATTAGAAGGAAATTCAGAAGATGGTTGGACTATAAAATAAGGAAAATATAATGCCACATGGACGTTGTTCCATGACATAAAAAATGTTCCTCAAATTTCAAGCTTTTTCAAAAGTGTCCCTTTAAGCTTGAACAAAGTATATGTTATGTAATAAAAATGAAATATAAAAAATATTGAAAAAATTAGAAGTTACATATACAATAATAATATATAAAACTATGAAAAAATGAAAGGAAAATAAATTTAAAATGGCAAATCAAGCAAAACCTTGTGGCTGTACACACACACACACACACACACACACGGATATTTTATTAATAGAAAATAGATTTGCGAGCATTACTGAATTAAGTAGTGTTATTTGTCATGAAATAAAAGAGTACGCAAAATAATTAGATTTTTGTGTACTCTTTTTGTGTTTATTTTCAAAAAATAGGAGAGGGGAGTTTAAAATGAAAAGAACAAGTTCAGGTGTAACACTTATAGCTCTTATAATTACAATTATAGTTCTACTAATATTAGCTGGAGTAACAATTTCAATGATAGTTGGAGATAATGGAATATTAAATCAAGCTACAAGAGCAAGTGATGAGATGGCACAATCTAGTGCAGAAGAAAAAGTAAATGTAGAAGTATTAGGTAGCTATGAAACAGATGGAACTATTAATATTGATTTGTTAAATGAAAATTTACAAAATATAGAAAATTTAACATATAATGGAGAAAGTTTATCTGATGAAAATGTAATAAGCAAGTTACCAGCAACTGTAAATGTTGATGGATATGATATTATAATTTATGGATCAGCAGATGCTCAAATAGTAAAGGAAAATGCTAGTTTATATTATGGAGCAGAAGTAACAGGATATGAATGTGCAAGTGATGGTGTAAGTAAATGGAGAATATTTTATTCAGATGGAAATAATATATATTTGATTTCAGACGATTATCTTCATTATGACGATACACCAGCAACTAATCAAGGAAATAAATTAGATAAATATGGTGATTATAGATATGGTTTTAATACTGTGTATAGTAATTACAATGGAAGTAATTCTTTAAATGATAAAGTAAAAATATGGTTAAGTAAATATCTAGCTTATGGTTCAAATGCGACAAATACACGAGGAAGTATTAATGGTGCAGCTTATATGTTAGATGTAGACATTTGGAATAATTATGTAGGAGAAAATGCAGAATATGCAATAGGAGGACCAACAATTGAAATGTTTTGTGATTCATATAAAGATACTCACCCAGATAAATATATAGAAAATAATGTAGCTACTAATGGTTATAATATAAAATGGAATACAGATACAGAATATACTTCAGGTTTAGAATTACCAGAAGATTATAATAGTATTTATGTAAAATCAGATACAAGTAAAGCATATGGTATGTGGATAGCTTCTCCAGCAGCTGATGATGAAATGGTAGTAATTTTGATGAATACATATGAAAAATTTATTAGTGGGGAAATTTATAATAGTTATTATTCAAATTTATGGGGATTACGACCAATAGTATGTTTAAATTCTGATGTAATACTTGAAAAAGGTTCAGGTGATAATTTCTTTATAAAATAAGAAAAGATAAAATACTTTAATCTGAATAATTGATATTAAAATTATTTATTGACTAAAACTGAATTTTTATGTTATGTATTATTTTAAAATTCTAAAATAAAAAGATATACTTTAAACTGAAGTATATCTTTTTTCTTGGATATTTTAAAAGAAAAATCAATTTAATTACAATAAAAATTTCCTTTACAAATGATATAATAAAGTATATAATTTATACATGAAATTTCGGGTTTCCGTAAGGAAATTTTAAATATATAAGAGGGAAAGTATTATGGAAGAGGAATTGTCAAATAAAAAAACAAAGGTGAAAACCTCAAAAAATAAAGAAAAAGAAAAATATCAGATGACTGATAGTACAAGAAATATTATATTTAATTTGCTTGCTTTTGCTTGTATTATAATTATGGCAATTGCAATAACCCCTAAGTCTATGCAGAATGATACATTTTATAATATAAAGTGTGGGGAATATCTTGTAGAAAATGGTATTTTTAATCAAACTCAAGATCCATTTTCATGGCATGAATTAAGTTATACATGGCCTCATTGGTTGTTTGATATTTTAATTTTCTTGTTATATAGCGTGTGTGGTAATTTTTGGGAAGTTGGTATATATATTGCAACTATGATTTTTACTACAATTTTAGGACTTTCTTTATATAAGTTATGTTTACAAATGACTAAAAATAATAAAGTAGTTTCATTTATAGCAACTCTTTGTGGTCTATATGTGATGAAACCTTATATCGCAGCTAGAGCACAGCTTTTAACATTTATTTTATTCATATGGGAAATTTATTTTATAGAAAAATTATTAGAAACAAATAAAAAGCGTTATGGATTTGGAATTTTAGGAATAGCCTTTTTAGTAGTTCAACTTCATTGTGCAGTATTTCCAATGATTTTTGTTTTTGCGGCTCCATATGTTGTTGAATATTTATACATTGTTTTAGTCGATTTAAGCTTAGATGAGAAATTATTTAGATTAGGAGTTAGATTATTAAAGAAATTTACTAATTCTAAGGAAAAACTAGAAAAACTTGATGATTTAATTGATAAAAGCTTAAAAAATGAAGAATCTAAGAAAATAAAAAGAGAAAAACAAAGAAAAAATCCTTATAAAGTGATTCTAAATAAAAATAAGGCTATTATTACTTTGATAATATTTTTAGTTATAGCAGTTTTAATTGGATTTATAAATCCTATGGGAACAGGTGCTTTCACATATACTTATAAAATTTATCAAGGAAATACAACAGATTCAATAAATGAACATTTACCACTTACTTTAGCAGATAATGAAGCTTATGCAGTAATGCTTATATTTATCATAATATCTTTAGTGTTATTTGATGTTAAAGTAAGACTTAGTGATTTATTTATGCTTGCAGGAACTATTTTCTTATCATTTAATGCAAGAAGACAAGTTTCTTTAGTTGTAATAATGGGAATGCCAATTTTAGCAAAAATTATATCTGGATTTTTTGAAAAATATGATCAAAAATTATGTGATATTATAAAAAAATTAGTTACAAGTATGGTAGGTATAGTAATAACTATTGGATTAGTTACTCTAATTTGTCAAGATATCTATGATGAAAAGAAAAATGATGAATACATAAATACTAATAGTTATCCTGTAGAAGCTTCAGAATGGTTAATTTCATATATGGAAGAAAATAATATTTCAAAAGAAGATTTGCATTTATACAATGAGTATAATTATGGAAGTTATCTTTTATTTAAAGATATACCAGTATTTATAGATTCAAGATGTGATTTATATACACCTGAATTTGGAAGTGGAGAAGATATATTTTCAGATGCACTTTCAGTTCCAGGATTAAATTCAGATTATGAAAATATTTTTGAAAAATATGATGTAAGATATGTTATGCTAGAAAGTGATTCTAATGTAAATAATAATTTAAAAGATGATGTAAATTATGATTTATTATATGATGATGGAAGCTTTGCTATTTATAAAAGATTAAATGCGGAGTAAAAAATGGAAAGTAAAAAGATTTTTAAAATTATTTTAATATTGGTAATTGTGATTGTTTTGATAGATCAGATTAGCAAGATTTTAGTAGATAAATTTATGCCTGATGAAACAGTTATACTTCAAAATGTGTTATCTATAACAAAATATGAAAATGAAGGTATAGCTTTTGGTATTAATAATCAAAACGTTTCAAATATTGCATTAATATTATTAGTTTTGGCTATTATAATTAGATTTGTGATAACACAAAGGAAAAATTTAACAATAAAAGTTACAGTTTTTATTTCTATGATGATTGCAGGTGGAATTTCAAATTTAATAGATAGAATATTTAGAGGAGCAGTATTTGATTTTATAGAAATAGGTGATTTTCCAATTTTTAATTTGGCAGATAGCTTTATTGTAATTGGATGGATATTATTTGTAATAGATTTAATAAAAAACATACGAAATATTTCAAATTAAAGGAGGACAAAACTTGCAGAGAGATTTAGTTACAATATTCGGAGTTGATATAGATAATATAACTGCAGATGAAGCAGGAAAACGTACTGTAGAACTTGTAAAACAAAGTAATAAATCTTGTAAAATAATAGTAGCTCCAAATACAGAATTTATTATGATGGCTCAAAAGGATAAAGAGTTTTATGATATATTAAAAAAAGCAAGTTTAGCAACTCCTGATAGTATTGGTGTTATAATAGGAGGAAAACTTCAAAAAAAACCATTTAAAGAAAGAATTCCAGGCCAAACATATTTTAGAAAAGCCATAGAACATGGAACAAAAGAAGGTCTTACATTTTATTTTTTAGGTGGAAAAGAAGGAATTGCAGAAAAAGCAAAAGAAAATGTTTTAAAAGATTTTCCAGAGTGTAAAATTGTTGGATGTCATGAAGGATTTTTTGAAAAAGATTCAGAAGAAGAGGTTATAAAACAAATTAATGAACTTCAGCCAAATGTTTTATTTGTAGCTTTAGGAGCTCCACTTCAAGAAAAATGGATTGCAAAACATCAGCATGAATTAAAAGTAGATGTTGCAACAGGACAAGGTGGAACTTTTGATTATGAAGCAGGACGAATTCCAAGAGCCCCAAAATGGATTCAAAAGATTGGTATGGAGTGGCTTTGGAGATTATGTAGAGAACCAAAGAGAATAGTAAGGATGAGAGTTTTACCTATATTTTTAATAAAGATATTGTTTGCGAAGGATAAGAAGAAAAGCACCTGGGATAAGGAGGGCTCATTTGAGAAGCGATGATAAGATGTGTAGTAATTAATTTTTGCTCATCTGAGAAGTGGTAAAATGTACAGATTGCTATTTCTCAGATGAGCTTAGATAGAGGAGAAGTGAATGGAGAACCTAATTGTAACTACAGAAGATAAAGATATTAGGATAGATAAATATATAAGTTCTAAATTAGAAAATATTTCAAGAGTGGCAGTACAGAGAATGATAGAAAATGGAGATATTTTGGTAAATGGAAAAGTTGTTAGAACTTCATATAAAATTCAAGAAAGTGATAAGATAGAAATTACGCTAGAAGAACCTAAAGAAGCTCATTTAAAGCCAGAGGATATACCACTTGATATTGTTTATGAAGATAATGATATATTAGTTGTAAATAAGCAAAAAGGATTAGTAGTTCACCCAGGAAATGGTAATCCTAATGGAACTTTGGTAAATGCAATTATGGCTCATTGTAAAGATAGTCTTTCTGGAATTGGAGGAGAAATAAGACCAGGAATTGTACATAGGATTGATAAAGATACATCAGGGCTTCTTATAATTGCCAAAAATGATAAAGCACATATTAATTTATCAGAGCAAATAAAAAATCATGAGGTTAAAAAAACATATTTAGCTTTAGTTAGAGGTAGAATAAAAGAGCAAGAAGCTACAATTGATATGCCAATTGCAAGAGATGAAAAAAATAGAATTAAAATGGCAGTAGATAAAAATGGTAAATCAGCAATTACTCATTTTAAAGTTCTAAAAAAATATGAGAATTATACATTTTTAGAAGTTAATATAGAAACAGGAAGAACTCATCAGATTAGAGTTCATTTATCTAAAATTGGTTTTCCATTGGTTGGAGATAGTGTTTATTCTAATGGAAAAAATTCTTTTGGAGTTCAGGGGCAAATGTTACATAGCTATAGATTAGAGTTTAAACACCCTGTAACTGGTGAAACTTTGAAATTAGAAGCTAAGCTTCCAAAGTATTTTCAAGATGTTTTAGATAAATTGGATAAAGAAGGTTAATTTATATGGAAGTAAGATTACAAAAATTTATGGCAGAAAATCGGTGTAGCATCAAGAAGAAAATCAGAAGAATATATAATTCAGGGAAGAGTTAAAGTAAATGGAAAAATTGTAACAGAACTTGGAACTAAAATAGATGATGAAAAAGATATAGTAGAATTTGATGGCAAAAAAATTGAAGTTAGTAATAAAAATCATATATATATATTATTAAATAAACCAATAGGATATGTTACAACAGCTAAAGATCAATTTGGAAGAGATACTGTAATGGATTTAGTAAAAGTAAAGAAAAGAATAGTTCCTGTTCGGAAGACTTGATATGTACACATCTGGAGCTTTAATATTAACAGATGACGGTGATTTTGTATATAAAATTACACATCCTAAACATGAAATTACGAAAACATATTCAGTAACATTAAAAGGTGTTATAACTAAAGATGATATTTCTCAGTTAGAAGAGGGAGTTATTATAGATGAAAACTATAAAACTAGATCAGCTAATGTAAAAATATTAAAAATAGATAAAGAGAATAATCAATCAAGAATACTAATTACAATTCATGAAGGTAAAAATAGACAAGTTAGAAAAATGTGTAATGCAATAAATAAAAAGGTTTTAGCTCTTCATAGAAGCAAAATTGGAAATATTGATGTAAAAGATATAGAGCTTGGAAAATGGAGATATTTAACTAAAAATGAAGTTAATGAATTAGCAGGTATTAAATAAAGTTAAAAGTGATTTACAAATTCAATAAATATTGATATAATATTTATTGCTAACTATTATACAAAGGAGAAAAAAATGGAATATTTTGATTTTATTCCAGAAGGGTGGAATGATAAAAGGGAAATATATGAGTTAAATTCAATAAAAGAAGCTTATGAAACAGGAAAAACTATACAAGGTTTTGTTGATGAGTGTGATTCTGATTGTAATTTATATATTAAACTTGGAAAAAATTTAACTGGTATAATTCCTAGAAAAGAGGTAGATTTAACTAGCTGTGATGAATTAGGTCTTACAAAAGCTAGTGTTTGTAGAAATAAGTTAAATTCTTTTGTTCAATTTAAAGTTAAAGAAATTCCAAATGATAATGTAGTAATACTTTCTAGAAAAAAAGCTAATGAAGAAGCTTTAAACTGGATGATTAATAATTTGCATGTTGGAATGGTTGTCAAAGGAATTGTAAGAAATATTAGAAAATATGGTGCATTTGTTGAAATTGGAGCAGGGGTTGTTGGACTTTTACATATTGAAGATATTTCTGTTTCAAGGATAAAATCACCAGAGGATAGATTTGTTGTTGGACAAAAAATTGATGTAGCTATAAAAAGTATTGATAAGAAAAACAATCAGATTGTATTATCATATAAAGAATTACTTGGAAGTTGGGATGAAAATGTAGAAGGAATACAAGAAAAACAAGTTCTAAGTGGAATTGTCAGAGAAACTGATAAATATAAAAATGGCATTTTTATAGAAATCAAGCCAAATTTAGTCGGTTTAGCTGAGTATAAAGATGGTTATTATTATGGACAAAGAGTAGATGTCTTTGTTAAAAAAATAATAAAAGAAAAAAAGAAAATCAAATTATTGATTATTTAAAGGAGGTATTAGAAAATGGTAGATGATGAAAATATTAAAACTACCGTTTCTCCATTCGCAATTAGGGAAGGGGAAATAAAAACTTTTGATGGAAAAGATGGATATGTTTCAATAAACCAGATTATCCACAAAATCAATTTGGGTCATATTTCTGAAATTCATTTTCAAATTTTAGAGTTAGTAAATGAATTTGAATTTATGACTTCAAGACAAATTTATCAACTTTTAGTACAAAAAGGAGTTGATATAAAATCACAAGACAAACTAAATAATAAATTAGATCAATTAGTTAAAACAAAAATTTTGACTAGATATTTCTTTACTTCAGAAGAGGGAAAAGGAATATATAGAATATATTGTTTAGAAAAAATGGGAAAATATTTGCTTAATTCTAAAGAAATAGAATGTTACTGGCAACCAACTGATAATGTAAAACCTGTAAGCATGATCAAAAAAAGATTAGCAGGAAATCAAATTATAATTGCTTATGCCAGAAAGTCAAGTAATTTCATCTCATACAAAGTTAAACCAACTATTACTGCAAAAACTATAAATAAATCTTTCAAACCTCATGGCGAAGTAACTCTTGGAAAAGATGGAAAAGAGATAAGTTTAGTTTTTGAATGTGTAAGAAGAGAAAAAGATTGGGAAGTAAAATTAAAAGAAAGACTAAAACTATATAAAGATTTTTATGATCATTTTGTTTCAGGTGATTCTGGATATAAAATCCCACCACAAATTATATTTGTTTGTGAAGATGATAAAAATATGATTGAGGCATTTAGAGAAATTGTAATTGATAAAATAAAAATAGATAAAATGAAATTCTATTTTACAACAGATTTAAAACAAACAGCTACATCTTTAGAAAAATCACTTGTAGAATTTGTTGTAGATGAACAAACAGGAAAATATAAAGCTAAAAATGTTGAAATTAAATTTTTAAAATAATAAATAAAAAACTACTATGCAAAAACTACTATGTTTTTTATTTAAAAAAATCTCCCTTAATTGGGAGATTTTTTTAATTTTCATCATTAGAATTATTGTTATTATAATCATCAATTGCTTGATTAGTATTTGAATTTAATTTTATTGGATTTACATTTTCTGATTTTGCAGATTTTTTATTGTTAAATGTTCCTCCAAAAGGATTATGAGCAATTGGTCCATCTATATTTGGAGAAGAATCTGTGAAATCTATATTTCTAAAATCAAATTTTCCTCTTGTTGGACTATTAGTATTGTCTGAGCTATTAGTAACACCTGAAACAAATTTTGAAAAGTTATATGTTTTAGTTTTTTGTTTTTCTTTATATCTAGATTCTAGAAAGTCTAATTTTGATTTTCCAACTATATTTTTACCTTTTAAATCTTTTGTCTTATAAATGATTTGTTTGAATTTTAAAGCTTGAATTTTTCCAGCTTCATAATTCTTTTTCCATTTCCATGAAATATCTCTATATGCTTGATCATAAGCAGGATTTTCACCATCTTTAGGAGATGTATTGTATGTATATTTGAAATCCCATTCACGTTTATCACCAAATTCATCTCTCCACCATTCATTGTCTTCAGGAGTATTATTACCAAATACAATTTTTGTTGTACAGTTTGCAAGAAGTGTTTGCCTAAAGCTTGTTCTCTCAGCATCTCCTTTAGCACCAAATTGTGATAAGTTTTGAGCAGAAATTATAGTTCCAACTCTATATTTTCTATATAAAGTAAATATATCTTCAGTTGCTTTACAAATAAATGGAGGAAATTCATCAATATATAAGAAATGAGGAATTCTAGTTTTTTCATTTCCTGGTCTAGATAGTACTGATTGTTGCATTAATAATAAGAAAAATAATCCAAAAGCTCTTTGATTACTTGCACCTAAGTCTCCACGTCTTGTACAAACAAATATTACTTCTCCATTTTTTAATACATCATCATAGTTTATATTATCATTTCTATTACATAAAATATTTTTTACTCCTGGATATCTAAGTAAACTTTCAATTTGTGCGGCTGGAACTTTTAATTGTCTAGCAATATCATCTTTATTTTTAGAATTTTTAAAGAAATTATTTTTAAAATACGCTATTTGAATTGAATATTGTTCAGCCATCTCAGGATCTTTTTCTAGTATTTTTGTCATTTTTTCTACTAAACTAAAGTTATTTATTACATTTAATAAATCTTCTAAAGTAGGAAGCATTCCTTCATTTATAATTGGAAAAATTAATTTTAAAAGTATTACTAAATTTTCAATTGCTTGATTTGCAAGTGTTGTATCTTGTGCATTATTTGAATTCATTAAGCTTCCAGATGTATTTGCTGAAGTAAATTCTGCTATATACATTTGTTGCAAAATAGCTGATATAGCAAGAGATGCTTTTATAGGATCTTTATATACAAATGGATTAAGACCTGCCGATGTTGGATCATTAGGATCTATCATTTTGTAGTCTATTCCAAAGTTTTCTGCTACCTCAGTCATTCTAGATAAAGTTTCATAATCTGGAGCCATATAAGTCATTCCAATATTTTTATATAAATATTCATCACCATTGTTTGAAAGTATAAGTTTATTCATAAATGCTTTATAAATTTTTTCTTTTGCAGGATTAGGTGTTATCATATTTAATGTAAAATTTTTATTAATATATTCATTTGAATATGGATGATTTAGTGTTGCTAATCCAGTTCTTAAAGCTGTATATCCCATTTCTTTAGCTGTTTCTCTAAAGAAGAATTTCTTTTCAATATCTCTAGCAAGCATTGGTTCGAAAACCATAGATGTTTTTCCTGAGCCAGAAACACCTACAACTAAAGTAGATTCAAACCTTCTTGCTTCTGGAGTTTTAATAACTTTTCCTGTTTCAGAATCTTTACATAGAAGAATTTCACATGTATATGGTCCCCATCCTTCTTTACTATTTGAAAGATCAATACCTGGGCAGTCAAATACAGAATCATAGATGTCTTTTGTATCATTAATCCATGTATAACATTTTTTAAATATTGGATAGAATGTTACAATTGGAAGATACCATGCAAAAGCTGAAAATGCGGGCTTTACTAATTCATAAAAGTTTTGAATAATATATGAGTAATTAGGAACTGAGAAAAATAATACCCAACATATTTTATTTACCCATTGTACTATCATTGAAACTACTATTATATAAAAACCTATTGTAAAAATATATAAAAATGATAATTTCTTTTTATCTTCAGTTACAAATTTTGATGAAAAAGAAAATTCTAAAGCAAATAGAGGACAAGCAAGGGCTAAGGTGTATTTTATAGGTCCCCAATATGAAACTGACATACCTGTTGCTCCAATAAATATTATTTCTATTAATCTATCAATAACTATATAAACAGAAATTAGCATTAATATATAAGTTGCGAATGTATTTCTATCTGTTTTTAGTTTCTTTAAAAATGCATCTATGTACTTCATTTTTCCTCCAATTTTAATATACTTTACTCACAAAAATTTACACATCTATTATCTTACAAAATCGAAAAAAAATCAATACTTTTTAAAGCTTTTTCATGAATAAATATAACTAAAAAAACATAGAAATTAAAAAAGATAGTTAAAGACAGGAGAACTTTTGAATTGAAAAAGAAAAAAATAGGAGATTTTTTGAGTGGAATTATAGTTTTAATGTTTTCACAAGTTATTGTAAAAATATTAGGAATGATTTATAGTCTATATCTTACAAATAAGCAAGGATTTGGTGATAGTGGTAATGCTATTTATACATCTAGTTATCAAATATATGCAATATTTCTTACAATATCTTCTATAGGAATCCCAAATGCAGTGTCAAAATTGGTTGCTGAGAATTTATCGATAGGAGATATAAAAGGAGCTAAAAGAGTATTTAGAGTATCTATTGCAATTTTTTCATTTGTTGGATTTTTATGTAGTTTAATTTTGTATAGTTCTTCAGATTTTATTGCAGAAAAAATACTAGAAATAAAAGCAGCGTCAGATATTTTAAAAATTTTAGCTCCATCTATTTTTTTTGTATCTATATCAGCTGTAATAAGAGGATATTTTAATGGAAAACAAAATATAAAAACATCTGCAATGGCTTTAACTTTTGAACAAATTATAAAAACGAGCTTGACAATTTTTATAGTAGAATTTGTATCTAGAAAAACTAATTTTAATACAGAAATTATGGCTAAATCCGCAATGATAGCAGCATCTATAGCGACAATTTTTAGTTTTGGATATATATTTTTAAAATATATTTTAATAGAAAGAAAAAATAAATCAGATATATATTTAAATATTTTAAATGTAAAGAAAAGTGCATGGGAAATATTTAAGGAAATTTTAGTAATAGCTATTCCTTTATCAATTGCATCATTTGTTGTAATTTTAGGAAATAATATTGATTCAATATCTATTATTAAAATATTAAAAAATAAATTAGGAGAGGGTCTAGCTCAAGAAAAATATGGGATATTAAGTTCAAAAGTTGAACTTTTAACACGGTTTTCCAATGGCTTTAAATGGCGCAGTAGCTGTTAGTTTAGTACCTGAAATAGCTAAATTAAATATTATAAATAATACATATGGGCTAAATAAAAGAATAAATTTTTCGCTTTTTGTAACTGCATTTATAATTATTCCAATTATGGTGGGAATGTTTATATATTCAGATGATATAATAAACTTATTATTTCCAAATGCTAACAAAGGTGGAGAATTATTAAAATTAGCATCATTTTCTATAGTTTTTTGTGGATTTTCACAAACAATAACTGGAATTTTACAAGGAATTGGTGAGGTAAATTCGTATTTAAAGTATATAAGTTTTTCAATGATTATTAAGCTAATTTTAAATTTAATTCTGATTCCTATAGATAATTTATTAGAAAAAGGTGCTCTTATTAGTTCGCTAATTTATGATATTTTGATTTTTATTTTACTTTATAAAAAAATGAAAGAAAGATTACATTTTAGGTTAAATATTTTAATTGATGCTATAAGAATCTTTTTAATCTCAATTATTGCTATATGTTTTTCAAAATTATTATTAAATAATATTATTTTATCAATTAGAATTAAAACGATTATAGAAATTTTTACTGTAGCAATAATATATTTTGTATTATCTTATTTTATTTTTCAAAATAAAAACTTAAAAAATATATTGTTTAATAAAAAAAGAAAAAAGCTAAAATATCAATAATTTTAAAAAATTAATATAAATAATAAAAAAATAGTTGAAGTTTTAAATCTTTGACATTTCAAGCGTTTCAGGGAGTTTTACAATTAAATTTAGAAAAATAAAATAAAAAAATAAAAAATAAAAGAGGGATTTTGCTTGAATTTGGCGAATAATCTTATTGTAGATAAGAGAAAGCTTGTCTACATACAAATTCATTAGGAGGTAATATAAAATGAACAAAGCTGAATTAGTAGCAGCAGTTGCTGCAAAAACAGGAGAAACAAAAAAAGCTGCTGAGGAAACAGTTAACGCATTTGTTAGCGTAGTAACAGAAGCATTAAAAAGTGGAGAAAAAGTTCAATTAGTTGGATTTGGTTCTTTTGAAGTAAGAAAAAGAGCTGCTAGAAAAGGAAGAAATCCACAAACTAAAGAAGAAATAAAAATACCTGCATCAAAAGCTCCAGTATTCAAAGCTGGTAAAGCATTAAAAGATGTAGTAAATAATTAATTTGAATTTAGTAAAATAAATAAAAAAATTCACTTAAATTATAAGTGGATTTTTTTGTTTTTATATCGAATTTTGTTGACTTTTTTGGGTGATATGCTATAATAAAAAATAGGTAAAGATATTTAAATAGATTATTATTGGAGGGCAAAATATATGGAAAATGAAGAAATTAAAAAAGATTCTATAGATGCAGTTGTAATAGAGTTAATGTCAAGAGAATTAAATAAAGCTTTAGGTAAAACTCAAGATTATTTTGAAGGAGTTGCTAAAGAATTAACAGAGCAATATCCAGGAAAAACTCCAGAAGAAATTGGAGACATATATGATGAAATGTGTTTAGAAGCTGAAAAAGGTAAAGAAACTGAAGTTAAAACAGAGGAAAGAGATTAAAATTTGAATTTACAAAGGATAAATAGGAGGTAGAAGTTTTGGAAAGTACTAGTACTATAAAAATAATACCAAATGAAGATAGGATTGCAATTGCTGAAGTTGATTATATAATACATCATATGAATGAATTTTATTTAAATAAAATTCCTCAAAAAGTTAGAGACTATATAACAATTGTAAAAAAGAAAAATATAGATATTTATGTTGATCCAAAAATTCCTCTAGAAAAGCAAGGATTAAAAGAATATACCTTATATCTTCTTATGATTTTAAATCTAAAATATTGGTGTAATGATGATAGAAGAAGAGATATTTTAGCTATGTTGGAAAATAATCAGAGAAAATATGAGGAAAAAATAAATAATATTTTTGAACAAGCTGATAGTTTAACAACAGTTAGTGAAGAAAATGTGGAAAGCACTGTTACAAATAGACCAAAACAAGTTATAACTGTAAATAACAATATAGAAACAAATGAAGAAAAGAAACTTGATGATGCTCAAGAAAAAAATCAAGATATAATAGAGGAAAATGCTATAGCAGAAAAACCAAAGGAGAGTTTTTTTATAAGATTTATAAATAAAGTAAAATTGATGTTTAAACATAAAGAATAGTAATAAATGGGCATGAGTGAAAATCATGTCCAATTTTATTTTAGTTTTTTAATTTTTTGTAAAAAGGACTTTAGATATGAAAAAGAAAACCATTATTATTTTATTTCTTTTTATTTTAATAATTTTAGTGATTTTTTTTGCACTAAATTGGAAAAAGCTATTTAATAATACAATTACAACGAGTGATGAAGTAGCCAAGTTTTATATAGATAAAACTCAATGTTATAGCAATATTGGAGCAATTTCTAATCAAACAACTTATCAAAATCCAGAATGGAATTTAAATATATATCAATATACTGATATTGCGATTTATATTGGGAGATTAGAAGATTATAATATTGATAATTATATAGAAAGTTTATATATAAATAATATAAATATTTCAGAATCAGAAAAAGGTAGTCAAGAATTGTATTATTTAAATCCTTTAAATTTTGGAAACAGTGATATATCAAATTTAAATGATGAAAATAAAATAAATGATGAATTAAAATATAATATGATCAATTATGATAATAAGGAAAATGATATAAAATATAGTATACCAATTTTCTTTGAAGATTGTTCTAATCCAATTACATTAAGATATTTAAATTCTGATATTGTAACAAATTATACGATTTATACAACTGAACCAGTTGAATTTAATGGTAGTTTACTAAAAAATGGAAATATTGATTTAGAGGATATCAAAACTAATATTTCATTTGATTTGAATATAGTCACAGAATCAGGAGAAACTCATACGATTAATTTAGAATTTGAAATACCTTTAGAAGATGAAAATAGTACAATTTATGATGGAGAAATTAATGTTATAGATGAAAATATAAATGATAATTTTTAAAATATTACTATTTTTTGCTGTTGATTTTTATTTGAATTATATATAGAATAAAAATGAAAAATATTTATGGAGAAAGCAATGCAAATAAACTCAAGAAAAATTAATTTTCTTGGAATTCTAATTATTATATTGTTTTTCTGCTTTACTATTTTTATAATAAATATTTTAGGATTTTCTGAACAAAGTGAAGTAGAAGCAGTTTCTATAGAATCCACAGAAGAAAAAGAAGAATTACATATTAATCAAAATCCAATTAATATAGATAACATTTTATCAGAAAATACTGAAGAAAATGTTGCTTTTGAAATGAGCTCAGAAGAAAAAGATTTAGAGTATACGACAATTTATACTGAAAATGAAGATTTGCCAAGTGGAACTATTCATGTTACACAAGTACGGAATAGATGGAATTGAAGAAATTATTACAATTAAAGAATATGTAAATAATGAATTTGTTCAAGAACAAATTGTAGCAAGTAATGTAAAAAGAGCATCTATTGATAAAGTTGTAGAAATTGGAACTGGAAAAGGAATTAACAATTATGAACTCAAAGAAGGAGATACAGTTTATAATACATCTAATTCTTTAGCTGTAAGGCAAGAAGCTGATAAAAACAGTGAAAAATTAATAACTCTTTCAAAAGGTACACCAGTATATGTTCAAACTATTTATGACAATGGATGGAGTTATATTAAATCTTATGAACAAGATGGATATGTTTTATCAGAATGTTTAAGTAATATAAATCCAAATGATATATCAATTGAAGAAGATAAAAATGGTAATGAATATACTAAAGAAGAATTGTTAGCAACTTTAAGCTTTAATATGGATTTAAGTAAACCAAGTGGATTAAGTTTAGAGCAATTTAGAAAGATTTTACAGTATAATTCAAGCGATATAAATAATATATTTACTTCAAATGCAGATTATTTTTATTATGCAGAACAAGAATATGGATTAAATGGAGTATTTTTAGTTGCAATTGCTATACATGAAAGTGGATGGGGAACTTCAAATATTTCACTTAATAAAAATAATTTATTTGGGTATATGGCATATGATGGAAATGCTTATGCTTCAGCTAAAAGTTTTAGTACATATTCAGAAGGTATTGATTTATTAGCTCGTGTTTTAGTTAAATATTATTTAAATTCTGCTGGAACTGAAATATATGGTGGAGAAATAGCAGAAGGTAAATATTACAATGGAAGTACTTTAACAGGAGTAAATACGAGATATGCAAGTGATTCTGAATGGGCAAATAAGGTTTATAATATAATGGAAGATTTATATAATAGTTTATAGAAATAATATATATATTAAAATATGGCAGACTAGTTCTGTCATATTTATTGATATAATAAAAAAACTTGCGTTTTTTTAAATTTTTGGTTGCTATTTTAAAAATAATTAGGTATAATAATTGTGTGTTAAAATTTAAAAATTAAAACCCAAAGGAGGTTTATATATAATGGCAAAAAAAGCAATAGTTTCAATATTAATTGCATTAATTATATTATGTAGTTTTTCAATATGCTTTGCAGTAAGTAATGAAGCAGAAGATCTAGAAACATCAGACACAGCTCAAGAACTATATGAAATAAAAGAAAGTGTGTCATCAAGTTTAGATGAATATGTTGAACAATATGGATCATATCCTTACGGAGTTGCAGCTTATATATTAAATACAGTAAGGATTTACAGTATACCATTTTGCTTTGTAGGTATTGCAGTTGGTGCAATATATCAATATATGTTGGGGATTAGAAAATTAGATGTAAGAGATAAGGGATTTGCCTTAGTCATTAGTTTTGTAACAATATTATTGATATGTCAAACACTACCTTTGATATTCACAATTATAGTAAATGGTTGGAGGGGTTAACAAATGAAAGTTTTATTTGCAGTAAGTAATGAAAATATTTCGGAAGCGATTATAAAGAGATATCCTAAAGAGTACAGGGAAATATTATCTTATAAAAACGTGTATTACTTTAATGCAATATTAAAAGAAATACAAAAAGATAAAAGTTATGATAGAATTGTTATAAGCGAGGATTTAGAGCCTTTTGTAAATACAAATCATGACTCAATTGATAATTTTATATTTGAACATTTAGACAAAATTAGTGATGAAGCTCATGATAATGAAGGAAAAGAAACATCAATTATTTTAATTTGCTCAGAAAGACGTAGCCCAGGAGCACCAATTCTTAGCAAATTATTTAGTATTGGGGTATACAATGCTGTTATGGGAAAAGACAGAAATTTAACAGAGCTTTGTAGATTAATAAATAGACCTAGAACTAAAAAAGAAGCTAAAATTTATTATAGAATTGATCAGGCAACTTATGATCCTGTTGTTGAAAATGAAGTTAATGAAGTTGAAATACAAAATATATTGACTCATTTCAAAAAATTAGGGAAAAACACAGAAAGATATGCAGATAGCTTTAATAATATAGCTGCACAATATACAGATGAACAACTAAAAATAATAATAAATGTTTTGCCTATGAAAGTTAAAGCTGTTTTGGAATCAGAATCTCCAAAATATCAAGCTTTAATGGGAAGTAGTGGTGTTGATAATAGAATTAAGCCTGTAAATCAGGAACCAGGAATAAAAGTTAATACAATTGGTAAATCAACTCAAATAAATGGACCTATTGTTATTCCATCAAGTGTTAAGAAACCTACAAGACAGCCAATTAATACTTCAACAAATATTAATTCAGCAAGAACTGTACCAGTAAAACCACAAGGTACAGTACAATCAAGACCAAATACAACAGTAGTATCAACTCAAAAGCCACAACAACAAGTTTCTGTAACTAGACCTACTGCTCAAGCTAGTCAAATAAATCAGGTTAAACAAGTAAACCAACCTAATCAAACTGCTCAAGTAAATCAGGCAAATCAAATAAATAGAACAAACCAAGTAAATAGAGTTGTAAATCCACAAACTAATTTAAACAATAATGTTAAAGTAAATAATCCTAATCCAATTGTTTCAACAAATCAATCTGTTAAACAACAGGTAAGCGAAGAAGAAAACAATCTAAATGGATTATTAGAAGGGTTAAATTCATCTTCAACAGCACAAGCACAAGAAACAGTGAAAAGAGGTAGAGGTAGACCTAAAAAAATTGTTTCAGCTGGAACTGAAACAGATAAAACAAAAGGAAAAAGAGGTAGACCTAGAAAAAATCCAACAGAAGAAACTGAAGAAATTTTGCCAGGATTAGAAGATGATGTAAATGAAGATGTTTTACCTGGATTAGATGAAGAAAATAGCACTTTGTCAGGGCTAGAGAGTACAGATGATATATTACCTGGATTAGAGACTACAGATGATACATTACCTGGTTTAGATGATGCTGACTCTGGTTTATTACCAGGATTAGAAGATAATTCAAATGATGATATAGAATTACCTGGTATTGAAGAAGATGATTCTAACATGTTACCAAAATTAGAAGAAAATGATGTAAATGAAGATACTTTACCAGGTTTAGAAGATGAAGAAGAAATTTTACCAGGACTAGACAATTCTGAAGAAACGGATACATTGCCTGGATTAGATGATTCAGATGATACATCTGTTGGAGAAGATGTTGATGTTAATAAATTATTAGCAGGATTAGATGACTCTAGTACTTTACCTGGAATTGAGGATCAACCTGAAGAAAGCAATGATGTTTTACCAGGTTTGGATTCTGAGGAAGATACATTACCAGGATTAGACGATATAGGAGAAACAGAAGGGTTACCAGGTTTAGAAGATGATTTAGATGATGAAGAAACTTTATTGCCTGGTATGGGATTTGAAGATACAGTTGAGGAAACTGTTGAAGAACCTTCTTACAATACAACAAATTCTATTAATTCAGCAAATTCTATTCCAAAATCTTCTGTAAATACAAATATAAATCAAAATTCAAATGTGGCTCAGGTTATTCAACCAAGAATAAACTATTCAATGTCTAATTTAAATAGTTTGCTTAGTAAAGATAAAAAAATAGTTACTTTTATAGGAACAACGAAAAATGGAACATCTTTCTTAGTTAATAATTTAGCTGTAATGTTTTCTTTAATGGGAATCAATACTGCTATTTTAGATATGACACAAAATAGAAATTCATATTATATATTTACAGATAGTAGAGAAGAACTTAGAAACATAGCATATACATCAATTGCAAAATTAGAAAATGGATATGCTGAAGGTATAAAAGTAAATAAAAACATGACAGTTTATACAGCACTTCCAGCAGATGGAAATACTTATGAGAATGCAGAACCTATTTTATCAACTTTAGTGCAAAATCATTCTTTAGTATTAATTGATTGTGATTTTGAAACTCCACCAGCATATTTTGCTATGTGTCAAGAAATATATTTAGTTCAATCTATGGATATATTAACAATTCAACCTTTAACTGCATTTTTAAGAGAACTTAAATTTAAAGGTGCATGGGAACCTGAAAAAGCAAGAGTTGTTATAAATAAGGAAACTAAAGTAAAAGGTTTAAATGGAAAAATGATAATTGCTGGAATGTCTAGATATAATGGACCAGATATGTCTGTTATGACAGATTTATTTAACAGAGATATGGTAAAAGCATGTAGTATTCCATTTGATGAAAAGGTATATGCAAAATATTTAGAAACAATGGCAACTTGCAGATTATCACTTAGTGGATATTCAAAACAATTTATGCAAAAAATGCAAATTTTGGGTGAAATGGTTTATCCAAGATTAACTAGTAAGAAATCTTATGGACCTATGAGCAATTCAAGTTATTCTCAAGGACCTACAAACACTAATAATGTATTTTCAAATAGTATGAATAATACTTTAAATCAAATGAAAAATAAATATTAAAATTAGAGGTGAAAGTCTTGATAATCTTAGTAATAGCATTACTAGTAATGGTAATAGTAGTATTAATTATCTATAATGTACACATTCAAAAAAAGATTGAAGCATTTAATAATCTAAATGATAGAATTAATAATTTATCAGTTCTTCAAGATTTTATGAAAGTGGCTGGTGAAGAAGATTCAGTTGAAAACAAACTAAAGAGAATAAATGATATTATAATAGATAAATATGATATTAAATATTCTACAATAGTTGTTTTCAATGGGGCTGAATATGTAATAAAAGCTTCGAATGTTGATGCTAAACACCATTCTACTTTAGTAAATCTTCATAATGAAGAAATATTTCAGGATAGTGTAGCAACAGCAACTCCAAAATATATTACTGTTGAAAATGATAATGAAAAACTACCATATCAAAAATCTGAAATGGGTAGAGCAAAATCTGCAATGTTCTTTCCACTATATATAGACAATATTTATATTGGTTATTGGATAATGGAAAGTGGACAGATGCATGCTTTTGATAAAGTCGATACAACAATAATAGAAGTTGTAAAGGATAATATTATTTCAGTATTACAAACAGTAGCTTATCAAGATACAATTGAAAATATAGATAGAATAGATGAGTTTACAGAATTACATTCAGCAGAATTTTTATATGGAAAAGCTAAAAAAGTTATGGATCAATTTGCAACTTCTGCTGTTTGTATGTTTAAAATTATTAATATAAAAGAAATTAATGAGAACTTTAGTAGACAAATGGGAAATGAAATAATTACTCAAATAGCAGATATTGTAAAAACCAAAATGTCAAGAGAATATATATTTGTTAGATATATGGGACCAAAGTTTGTTATTGTATTCTCAGGAGTTGAAGAAGTTTCTACTGAACAATTTTTGAAAGATTTAAAACAAGAAATTGAAGAATTAGCTTTAGTCGAAGAATATGATGAGGAAGAAACACCAGTAGAAATTGATGGAGAAAAAGATACAAATAAAGACGAAATAGTAGAGGCAGCTTCTCCAATAATGAATTTTGTAGTATCAACATATTACAAAGGTACAGGAATTGAACAATTGACAAAAAGACTTGAAGAGTATATAGATACAGCACCAGCAAATGAAAGTCAAATAAATTTTATATAAGGAGGGATTTTTGATAATGGCAGTTGACAAAACAATGAGTTTTAAGGTTGAAAAAGATAAAAGTCTTAGAGCAAAAGAAATTTTAAAAGAAGTATACCAGGCTTTGGTAGAAAAGGGGTATAATCCTATAAATCAGATTGTCGGATATATTTTATCAGGTGATCCAACTTATATAACAAGTCATAATGATGCAAGAAATTTAATTAGAATGATTGAAAGAGATGAATTGCTAGAAAAAATGGTTAAATATTATATAGGATTAGAGGATTAATATGAGAAAACTCGGAATTGATTATGGAGATTCAAGAGTTGGAGTTGCAATAACAGATCCACTTGGAATCACTGCTCAAGGTTTGGAAACAATAACACATAATGGAAATGATAAAATAGTGTTAAAGCGTTTAGATGAATTGTTTAAAGAATATGAGATAGATACAATTATTGTAGGAATGCCCTATAATATGGATGGTACTAAAACTTTTAGAGCAGAAGTAACTGAAAAGTTTATTCATAAATTAAAATGTAAATATAATACTAAAAAAATAGTAACAATGGACGAAAGGCTTACAACAGTTGAAGCTCAAAGAACAATGAATGATTTAGGAATAAATAAGCATAAAAAGAGACAAATCATTGACACTATTTCAGCTGTATACATATTAGAAAAATATATTTCTATTAAAAATTAAAAAAGTATTGCAAAAAAAAATATTATAGTATATGATTACTTAAAATAATTTAAATAGAAAGTTATTATTAAATTTGGAAGGAGAAAATATATATGGATGAAAATGAGAATCTAGAAGAAAGCAACTTAATCATATTAAATGACGATGAAGGAAATGAAGTTAAATTTGAATTCCTTGATTTAATTAAATATGAAGATGAAGATTATGTTGTATTACTTCCTGTTCCAGAAGAAGGAGCTGAAGAAGATAATGAAGTTGTTATTTTAAAATTAGAAGAAACAGAATCAGAAGATGAAGAATCTTATGTTAGTGTTGATGATGAAGAAACTTTAACAGCTGTTTTTGAAATTTTTAAAGAAAAATTTAAAGATGAATTTAATTTTGAAAACTAATTTAAAAGTGTAAATAGTGAATTTACACAAATAAAAAGAGGTATATAAATTTTTCTATATGCCTCTTTTTTATAGAATGGAGGAAAAAATGACAATATTTAGTTATATGTTAACTGTATGGGGTGTTATATTATGGCTATTTAGAGCTGTTGTATGTGTTCTTTATACAAATGAAGCTGATTTTATAATACAGCCATTAAATTTAACTTTTGAAATAATTTTACTTTTTGCAACAATCCCATGTATAGTTTTAGTTTTTAAAAGAAATATTATTGGTGCAGCTTGTTATATGGCAGTTTATGTTTCATATTTTGGAACTGCTATATATAATACTATGAATAGTATAGTAAGTACAGATGGAATGAATGTTGGAAATTCATTAGAGTTATTTGTATCAATTATAGGAATAATTATACCTGTTCTTACATTTTTTGATATTTTATTAAATAAGAATAGAAAATCTATTATAGGAAAAAATAGAAGTACAGATTGGTATTATAAAAATAAAGATTATGATAGAAAACTTGATGAAAGAGCAGATAAAAATCAATATAAAATCAGATAAATAGGGAGTTATGCTCTCTATTTTTATATTTTTAGGAGAATATATTATTATGATTGATAATTACAAATTTTTATGATAATATTGCAACAGGAAAAGAAGTTTAATATTTTTATGGAGGAAAAATTATGAAAAAATGGAAAAATTATAGTATTATTATTACAGTGATATTGCTTTTAATAATAATTGGAATATGTGTATATGCACTTATTTTAAAAGAAAATATTACAGAAGAAGAAGCTAAAAATATTGCTTTTGAGCGCGCAAGTGTAACTGAAAGTGATGTTAATATGTTAGCAGTTAATAAAGATAATGATGATAGAAAATATGAAGTGAATTTTTATGATGATAATTATGAATATGAAGTTGATATAAATTATAATAATGGTAAAGTAGAAAGTTTTGAAAAGGATATAAGAGATGATGGTATTACAAATAACAATACTTCAAATGTTGATACAGCAAATACTAATAATAACTCTAATGTAGCTAATGCTATTGGAAATAGCTCTAATACAACAAATACCACTAATAATGGTAGTGAATATATAGGAGAAGATGGAGCAAGAGAAATTGCATTAGCATATGCTGGAATAACTAATAGTAATGATGTTAGTTTTAGTAAAATAGAGCTAGATGTAGATAGAAATGTATCTATTTATGAAATAGAATTTTATTATAATAATATTGAATATGATTATGAAATTAATGCTCAAACTGGTGAAGTTTTGAAATATGAAAAAGGATATTAAAAGTTAGGAGTATAATATGATTAAAAATTTAAGAGCAAGTGCTGTTTTATTAATTTTGGGAGAAATATTATATTGGTTATTGCCGTACTTTTCTGAAAATTCAAAGCTTAATAAATATTTTTTAGTTAAATATTTTTAAAATACAATAAGGTGGAATATATGGAAAGATTAGAAAGATTTGAAAAAGCTCTTTCAGATATTGAAATCAAGCAGTTGGTTGAAAACTGCTTGTTTTTATGTTATTATATTATATAGTTTAAAAATAGAATTGAAAATAATGAGTGATAATATTGAAAGATCTTTAAGATTAAATATAAATTGCGAGAGATGAATTTATGGAAAACATTAAAAAATATTTTTAAAGAAAATGAACTAGATATTAATTTAGTTACCTGGAAATTCTTGGCAACTGCTTATGATAGAAAAACTTCAAAATGAAGTTAGTAATCAAATAAAAGATTATTAATAAATCAAAATAGGAGAGAAAGGAAATAAAGTAGAGATGGAAGGAATTATATTTGATTTGGATGGAACCTTATGGGAAGTTATTGAAAGTACACTAGAAAGTGCTAATATAATTGCTAGAAAGTATAATTTACCAGAAATAAGTAAACATACAATATGTAGTGTATTTGGTTTAAATAAGGTTGATTCTGCCAAATTGTATTTTCCTAATGTAAAGCCAGAGCTAGGATTAAAATTAATGGACGAAATAGTTGCTTTAAATATAAATAATTTAAAACGAAATGGTGGTAATGTTTATAAGAATTTGAAAGAAACCTTAATAAAATTAAAAAAGAGTTATGAAATGTATATAGTTAGCAATACTGCCGAAACAGAGTATATAGAGGCTTTTCTTGAAACATCTAATCTAAAAAAATATTTTAAAGATTGGATTGCTGCAAGTAGCTTAAATATTTCCAAAGGAGAAGCTATACTAAAAGTAATGAGAGAAAATTATATAAAACAAGCTATTTATATAGGTGATACAATAAAAGATTTAGAAGCAGCAAATATAGCCAATATTCCCTTTGTACAAGCTAGATATGGCTTTGGAGAAAACTTAGATACAAAGTATTATATTAATGATATTTCAGAATTGCCTAATGTGATAAAAAAATTAAGAGTGAAGATATAAATTAAAAAGAACTGTGATAGAGGAGTGAGAATAGTATGAACATTAATTGGTTTCCCCGGACATATGCAAAAAACTAGAAGACAAATAGCGGAAGATATGAAATTAATAGATGTTGTAATTGAATTATTAGATAGCAGAATTCCAATATCTAGTAGAAATCCTGATATTCAACAAATAACAAAAAATAAAAGAAAAATAATATTGTTAAATAAGGTAGATTTAGCAGATGAGTGGGTTACAAAAAAATGGCAAGAAAAACTTTCAGAAGAGGCCCCTTGTTTACTTACAGATAGTAATTCTGGAAAAGGTGTTGATAAAGTAAGTAAAAAAATAGATGAACTTATGAAAGAAGAAAAAGAACGTCAGATTTTTAGAGGTAGAATTAATAAAACAATTAGAGTTATGATTTTAGGAATACCAAATGTGGGAAAAAGTTCTTTTATAAATAGAATTTCTAAAAAGAAGTCTTTAGAAGTTGCAAATCGTCCAGGAGTTACACGTCAGAAACAATGGATTAGAATAGGAAATAATCAAGAACTTTTAGATACACCAGGTGTTTTATGGCCTAAATTTGAATCTGAAGAAGTTTCATTAAATCTTGCTTTTACTGGAACTATAAAAGATGATATTTTAGAACTAACAGAAATTGCTTTTGAATTATTAAAAAAACTTATGAAAGAATATCCAAAAAATATAATGGAAAGATATAAAATTTCTAAAGAAGAATTAGAGGAAACAAAAAATTCTGTTAATTCTATTTATGAGTTAATGAAATTAATAGCTAAAAAAAGAGGAGCTATAGTTTCAGGTGGTAGAACTGATGATGAAAAAGTTTCTAGAATTATATTGGATGATTTTAGAAGTGGAAAAATGGGAAGAATTTCGTTAGAAAGACCATAAAGAGGAGTGATTTTTAGTAATATATGGATTTTAATAGAGAAAAAAGTAAAGAAGAAATAAGAATGTTATCCCCATTGGTTTGGGCATACGCTGGAGATGCAGTATATGAATTATATGTTAGAACACATTTAATAAATACATCAAATGCTAAACCACATAAATTACATGTAGAATCAATAAAATATGTAAAAGCAGAAGCACAAGCTAAAATGTTGGATAAATTAAATGATTTTTTGACTGAAGATGAAAAAGATATAGCTAGAAGAGGAAGAAATGCAGAAAATCATCATGTAGCCAAAAATGCAAATACTGCAGATTATGCACATAGTACGGGATTTGAGTCTTTAATAGGATATTTATATTTGACTAGTCAAGATGAAAGATTAGAAGAAATTTTAAAAATGTGTATAGAATAAAAAAATGATAATATATTGTGTAAATCTTTCCTTTACTTAATATTAAAAAGATGATATAATATTTTGCAGATTTTTTAAGGAGGGATCTAATAATATGAAGAGCAAAACAAAAGCATTCTCTAGTGAGAGAGTGTACACCAATCGGCTTATAGTCGAACGATTAAGAGCCAGTGATTTTAAGTTTTTTAGAAATATCACTGGAGATCCAATTGTATGGAAATATTTTAAGGAGTATCGGCAGAAACAGTTAAAAGAATACTTTTTAGAAGAGATTGTAGAAAAGCAGAGTCCATATAATTTGTCGCTTGTAATTCGGAAGAACGATGAAACACCTATAGGAATTTTAAGTATGTATTTTTTAGAATCAGGAGTATGGCTTGTTGAATATGCATTACTTGAAATTTACAGAAGTCATGGATATATGACAGAGTTAATAGAATATATCTGTACTAGAAGTGAGGAATTTTTACTTACTTTTAGAGCTAACACCACAGCTATTAATGAACTCTTATTTGAAGTTCCAAATGATAATACAAAATCATCAAAACTTATAAGTAAGATTTCTCAAAAATTAGGGCTACACTGTGATATATCTATGACAAGTTTTTATAACTGCTTCAAGAGTAAAACAGGCTGGACATGGTACAGGATTAAATTGTAAAAGGTGGTTTTGCAAAACAGAGAGACCCAGAACATTTAAATGCTCTGGGTCTCTCTGTTTTTATTTTATTGGGGATTTTATTATAATTAGTATAAACGAAAAGTATTAAATTAAACTTAAAAATTAAAAATTATTTCTTTTTTATTTTTGGCTTTGAAATTAAAGAAGCTATATATCCAAAAAAGATTGCTGCTGCAATTCCACCAGCTGCAGCTTTTATTCCACCAGTAAATACTCCAATAAATCCATATTCCTGTACTTCAGAAATAACACCTTTACTTAATAAACTTCCAAATCCAGTTAATGGAACAGTAGCACCACAACCTGCAAAGTCAATTAAATATTGATAAATTCCGCAAGCCTCCTAGAATTACACCAAAAGTTACGAATAATACTAATATTCTTGCAGATGTTAATTTAGTTTTATCTATTAAAATCTGACCAATTATACAAATTAATCCACCGTACAATGAAGGATTTTAAAATCATTAACCAATCCATAAATAAAGTCCTTTCTAAAATTAATGAGAGTTTATTTAAGTTTCAATTGAAATAGCATGAGCTATTCCTGGAATACTCTCTCCTTGTTGTGTTGTAAGTGAATTTGTTAGAGCTCCTGTTGCTATTAATAAAATCTTTTTATATTCTTTTTCTAAAATTTTTTTATAAATGTATCCAGAAAATACACTTGCACAGCAACCACATCCAGATCCACCAGAATGAGTATCTTGTTTTTCTTTATCGAAAATTATAATACCACAATCATTATAATTTGATGTAATATTGAATCCTTTTGTTTTGGCTAATTCATTTAAGATATCTTTGCCAATATATCCTAAATCACCTGTAAAAATTGCATCATAATAACTTGGATTTCTACCAGTATCATTTAAATGAGTAATAAGTGTATCTAATGCTGAAGCTGCCATAGCAGGTCCCATATTATTTGCATCTTTGATACCCATATCTACTATTTTACCTGGAGTAAAATATGTTATAAAAGGACCATTTCCATTTTTGGAAAGTATTGTAGCTCCAGCACCTGTTACTGTCCATTGGCTTGATGGAGGACGTTGATTTCCTAATTCTAATGGAAAACGAAATTGTTTTTCTGCACTGCAAAAATGACTTGAACTACAGCATAATACATTTTCAGCAAAATTTCCATCAATTGATATAGCGCCTAGAATATTTGATTCTACAAAAGTTGAACAAGCTCCAAATATACCAAAAAAAGGTATACTTAAATCTTTTAATCCAAAGCTTGATGAAATACACTGATTAATAAGATCTCCTGCAAAACAGAAATCGATTTGGGTAGCAGGTATTCCAGATTTATTTATAACCAAATTAGATGTTTCTTTTACAAATTTACTTTCAGCTTTTTCCCATGTTTTTTCTCCCCAAAATTCATCATCAATACATTTATCAAAATATTTATTTAGAGGTCCTTCTTTTTCTTTTGGACCAACAATAGTTGCAGTATTAATAATTGAAACAGGATTTTCTAGTTTGTAACTTTGTTTACCTATTTTTTTCATATTTAAATTTTATTCCTTTCTTTTTAAAAGATTAAAATAGAAGAGAAATTAATCCAACTATAATACTTGATGAAATTCCGATATACAAGAACTGGACCGTGCAACAGTAAACATTTTTGATCCAACTCCCATTATATATCCTTCTGATTTATATTCTATTGCAGGTGATACTATAGAATTGGCAAACCCAGTTATTGGAACAAAAGAACCTGCACCAGCAAATTTTCCAATTTTATTGAAGCAATTTAGTGCAGTTAAAAAACTACTTGCAAAAATTAGAGATATTGAAACAATGGTATAGCAAGTTGTTTCATCTATGCCTTTTGTTTTACAAAATTCAAATATAATTTGTCCAATTGCACAAATTAATCCACCAACTAAAAATGCATGAAAACAATTACTTAAAATTGGAGAATTGGGAGTTTTTTCATCAACATATTTTTGATAAGAGGTTTGAGAATCTAAAGGATTATCTTTCATGATTTTTTCCTTTCTTTTATTAATTATAATTATTTTCTAAAATTAGTATAAACTAATATAAAATTATTCATCCAAATTATCAGCTGGAATTTTTTTGTATCCACATTGTAGATTTTTATCAATATCAAATTCGATATCTAAATCTACATAATATTCGGATATTTTATCATCTTGAATTTTTGCCCATTGTTTTAAAATAGTAAGTTTTGAAAGGTTACAAATTGAATCACTTGCATCTGATATTGTTTTTACTACGGCATCCTTCCATGAGATATTAGAAGTTCCAGTAATATTTATATGTTTTTTTGAACTCATATAATTCCTCCTTAAAAATAATATTATTTTTATGATTTACCAAAAAAGAAAAAATATACAAAATATTGCATTAATAAATAAAAAAAATCTAATTTGTAATATTAGAAAATGTAGAATTCCCTAAATTTGTTAATTTTTTACAATTGTATTACAAGTAAATTACACTTTGGTAAACTATATTGACTATGTTTTGAATTAAGTATAAATTATATATAGTAATATTGCAATGTATTTTGGGAACAATAAGAAAAAACTTGAGGAGAAGATAAATCGTGCCAAAGTGTTTAGGAATTTATATTGAAGATAATGTAATTAAATATGCTAAGGTAGATAAAACAAAAGATGTTTTGAAAGTTGATGCATCTAGTGTTATTTTTTATGAGAAAGAAAATTTGTTTCAAACTATAGAGAGAATTATAAGAGAAACATTTAGTAGTAAAGATCAAATAGCAATTAATATTTCAAATGAATTATATAATTATTTTGAAGTGTTTTCTGCCTTAAAAGCTGCGGATAAAAGAAAATCAATAGATTTAGATTTTGAACTTTTATGTAGTGAAAGAGGATATAATAAAGAATCTTTAGAAAGTAGATTTTTACTAAGAAATGATAGAGAAAATAGTGATAAAAATAAAGTAATACACATTTCTACAAATAAAGAAAATTTAAGAAAAAGACTACAAGAATTTAGTGGATTTAAAGTTGTATCAGCAACTCCAATTACAACAAGTATAGCTAATTTAGTAGATTTACCTCCAAAGGAAGATAATGTAATTATTGTAAATATTGAAAATGAAACTAAAATAACTACTATTATTGATGGAGAAGTATATGATATAAATATTATTCAAGATGGCATGAAAGATATCTTAGATAGTATAAACGCTGTTGAAAACTCAATGCAAAAATCATATGAATGCTGTAGAAATACAACAATATATACTCAAGATTCTCAAGAACTTCAAGTTGTTGAAGATAATGATCATTTAGAAGATATTATGCCAATATTATATAAAATTGTAAATGAAGTTAGAAAAATTGTAGATTCAACAATTGCAAGAGTTTCAAAAGTGTATATAACTGGACTTGGAACATCAATTAATAATATAGATTTATATTTTCAAGAATATATTTCAAGTACAAAATGTGAATTATTAAAACCATTTTTTATAGAGAATTCATCTATAAAACTTCCAATAAAAGAATATATTGAGGTTAGTTCTGCGATAGCTTTAGCTTTAGAGGGGTTAGGTTATGGGGATAAAGACCTTAATTTTAAAGTGAAAAATACTGGAGGAGAGATTACAAGCGAATCAGTATCAGAATTTTTTAAAGGTCTTACAGATTGGAGAAAGCCTTTAAATGCTTTTGATAAAATGATGTTAAGAGTATTAGCTGGAGTATGTGTTGGAATAATAGGATATGTTGGAATCTCAACAGCCATTGTAAATCAAATTGAAGAAAAATCAGATGAAGTTGCAACAGCTACTCAAACTGTTTCAGATCAAATTTCAGAGATTTCTTCACAAGAAAGAACCATAAATGCATCTACAACAACATATGAAACTTTAATTTCAGCATTAACAGCAGATGATTCAGAATCAGAAAGTTCAGATACAGTAAATATTAAAAAAGATGCAATTCCAAATTTATTAAATAGAATAGTTTATATAATTCCAAGACAAGTACAGATAACTTCTATAAAAAATACACAAGATACACATATTGTTATAGAAGCACAAGCTGAAAAATATGAACAATTAGGATATTTTAAAGCAGCTCTATCAACATCAGGATATTTGTTAAATGTAACATCAACTAGTGGAACAAAATCTGATGGAGTTGTAAAAATTACAATAGAAGGAGATTTACCATGAAAAGAGTTATAATAATTGTTTTATTAATACTTGCAATTCTTTTTGGGTATCAAATCGTTGTTAATGGAATAGAAAATAGCGATGGAGAAATACTTGTATCTAGTTATGAACAAGTAGAAG
>CALXVK010000007.1 GCA_944391975.1 uncultured Clostridia bacterium | reverse complement strand
TTTTAGCAACATCTAGAATCGATAAATTGCCAATGCTTGTTAATCTGGGATTGGTAGAGCCAATTAATAACAAAATTTGCATAGCTTTTGATGGGATTGATGGTTCAGGTAAATCGACACTTGCTAAAATTGCAACTCAGACAGGGCTTTTTAAACAATCGCAAGTTGTACTTGTAGAACCGTTTTCTGGAAAAGTTGGAAAAGATTCATTTACTTTATGGGAACATGGAAAAGAACTTTTATGGGCTGAAAATATTGGTAGACAGCACTGGACTGCTAGAGATGTTGTTAATACTGTTTATGATAGATCAATATTAACAGCGCTTGTAGATAATCTTGAAACTCCAGAAAAAGCCTTAAAAGTAATTAAAGCATGGACCCCATTACCTGATGTTTTGTTTTGGTGCAAAATCGATGCAGAGACTGCTTATAAAAGAACTATGAGCAGAAGTCAACATGATGAATTCGAAAGCTTGGATTCTTTAAAAGAGTATGAGGAATTATATGGAAAAGCAGTAGAATTCTTAAAAGCCAATACTAATATGAAAATAATAGAACTTGATGCATCAAAATCAACTGCTGAAACTGTAGAAACAATAAAGGAGATATTGAATAATGAAAAATATGATTAATGATTATGAGTATCTAAAGACTCTTGATTTTTCAAGCTTAGACATGATTGCAGACGGAAAATCTAAAACTATATATGCATTGGATGAAAAAACTGCAATAATGTTTTATAAGCCACATTTGAGAAGTGTAACATATAATCGGGAAGGCATAATAGAAGGAACAGATGTCTATCGGATGTATGCTACCATGTTTTTTATGAATTTGTTGGAAGAAAAAGGAATTCCGACTCAGAGAGTAAATGACCGTATTTTAGATATTAATGGAAAATTTGCTATTCTGATTAAAAGATGTGATCCAATTCCGCTTGAGTGGATAAGAAGATATTATGCTGCGGGTTCTATTGTGAGATTATTTCCGATTTTTGTTAAAGAAGGACAGAAATTTGATCCTCCTTTAAATAAATATGATGCAAAAATTGATGTTAGCATCACTGGCGGAACTGACGATCCAACAATGAATGAAAGCTATATAACTGGGCTTCATATTTTAACACCGGAACAGTTTAAAGAAGCAGATATGATGCTTTCAAAAATTGGAGATATTTTATATGAAGTCTACAAAAATGCGGGAATAAAGCTTGTTGATCTAAAAATGGAATTTGGATTATTGGATGGAAAAGTGATTTTGATTGATGAGCTCAGTCAAGACTGCATGAGGGCAAATGACATTGTAACTGGTGAAACTTTAACAAAAGATGCATACAGACAATGGAAAAGCCCAGAAGAGGTTTTGGAAACTTATAAAATATTTCTTCAGAGAATGTGTCCGAATTATGAGGAACTTGTTTTAAAATTGTAATTTTACACAGCTAGTTTAAAGTAAAAAGCCAGAAACAGATTTGAACTTTTAGATCTGTTTCTGGCTTTTTCAAATTTTAAAAATTATTATTTAAATAATTTATTTTTTAAATCAAAATAGTTATCATTAAATTCACAAACAATATCGAATTTAGATTTTATTTTTTCTATATTATCTTTGCCTTCATCAGTTAAAAAACAAGTAGTATAAACAAAATCATGCTTTGTTTTATCAACCATTCTTAAATCACTTATTTGATCTCCAAGTAAAATAACCTCTTTTCTGTTGCTCAATTTATCTTTAACATTTTTTGGAAGTGAAACTTCATTTTTATTTAAACTATGAATAATATTATCTTCAACACCAACTGCTATATTATTTTTAAAAATAATTTTATTACTACTAACATAAATATTATCAAAATAACAATTATTTAATTCTAAAAATGTTTCTATAAAATTTCCAATTCCAGCACTGATAATTATAAGAGGAATGTTATTTTGATTAAGAAATCCTATAAATTCTTTAGCTCCAGAACGAAATTCCATAATTCTTAAGTCTGTAGCAGCATTTTTAAAAATATCTTTACTTATCTTATATTTTATGAATAGAGAAATATGTTTTTGAAACCATTCTTTCATAAAATTGCTCTTTAGATTTAAATCTATCGTTTCATCAAGTTCAATAGGTCTATAATAATTATATAAATTTTGTCTATCCTTAACGTATTTGTTAGGTACATAAGGACTATCAGATAAAATAGACCACGATGTTTTACTATTTCCTTTTGTAATTGTTCTATCAAAATCAGCTACTACATAAATATTTGATAAGTCTTTGATTGGAAGTAATTGTTTAATTTCTTCTTTAATATACATTTTAATCTCCTTTGAATTTAACTATTAAACACTTATATCATAAAATTTGATAAATGTATATAAGTTTTTATTAAATAAAAATCCACTTGACAAAGTATAAAAAATACAGTATATTGATTATCGTAAGTGGCCTTACAAATTAATATGTGTTTTTATGAAAAAATATTGAATGAAAATATATAAATATGTTATAATTTAAAACATAAAAAAATCATAAATATGCGGGTTTTTAAATAAAAATGAAAAAATTAGAAAATAAAAAGGTGATATATTACAAAACATATACAGATGATGTTGTTGAATCTAAAAATCAAAATTATAAGATAAAAGATAACTTTAAATGGATTCATAAAAATGTTTTTTACAAAATATGTTCATGGATTTTGTGGAAAATAGTTGCTGTATTTGTTTTTATTTATTATAAATTAATTTTACGTATAAAAATTGAAAATAAAGATATTTTAAAAAAATATAAAAAACAAGGGTATTTTTTGTATGGAAACCATACTCAACCAATTCGGAGATGCATTTACGCCATGGCTTGTTGCTGGTAAAAGATTTAATACAATAGTAAGTCAAGCAAATTTGGGAATTCCAATTTTAGGAAAATTTTTGCCTTTGGTTGCAGCTATAGTTATTCCAGAAAAAATTAGCCAAACTAAAGATTTTATGAAAGCAATTGAATATAGAATAAAGCAAGGTAGAGTAGTTATAATTTATCCTGAAGCTCATGTTTGGCCATTTTATACTAAAATTAGACCGTTTCCAGATTCTGCATTTAAATTTCCAATAATAAACAAAGTTCCTTCATTTTGTATGACTACAACTTATTATAAAAGGAAAAATAAAAATAAACCAGGAATTAAAATATATGTTGATGGTCCATTTTTTCCAAATACAACTCTTACTCAGAAGGAGCAAGAAAAGCAAATATGCAAAGAAATTTATAATAAAATGATGGAAAGAAGTAAAAATAGTAATTTTGAATATATAGAATATAAAAAAATCAATTAATATATAAATATTTTGGAGGAAAATATGAATCTTTTGTATTGTGGTGATGAAAATATTGCTGATGGTCTTTTTATTTCAATACTTTCATTATTAAAAAATATAAAAGAAAATTTAAAAATATATGTTTTAACAATTAATTTAAAAGATGAAAATTATAATATTAAAGGAATTTCAGATTATACTATTAATTTTTTAGATAGAAAAGTAAAAGAAGTTTCTAATAATAATTTTGTAAAGAGAATTGATATCACTGAAATATTTAAAAAAGAAGTTCCAAATATTAATATGGAAACTCGTTTTACACCATGTTGTATGTTAAGGCTTTTTGCAGATGAAATTGAAGAAATTCCAGATAAAATTCTTTATTTTGATAATGATGTTGTAGTTAGAAAAGATTTTACCCAAGATTTTTATAATTTAGATATTAATAATTATGAAATGGTAGGAATCTTAGATTACTATGGAAAATGGTTTTTTAAAAATAATATTTTTAAATTTGATTATTTAAATTCAGGAGTATTACTTTTAAATATAAAAAAAATAAAAGAAACAGAACTTTTTAAAAAAGCACGTAAAATGTGTCAAGAAAAGAAAATGTTTATGCCTGATCAATCAGCTTTAAATAAACTTTGTAAATATAAAAAAATAATGCCTAGAAAATATAATGAACAAAGAAAATTAAAAGAAGATACAATTATTCAACATTTTACAACAAGTTTTAGATTTTTTCCATTGATTAAAACTGTGACAATTAAACCATGGCAAATTGATAAAATGCATAATGATTTGAAAAATTTTGAATATGATGATATACTATCTCAATATGTTAAAGAAAAAGAAAATTTATATAAAATTATGGAGGAAATTTAGTGAAAAAAGAGATTATACCAATATTTTTTACAATAGATGATTCATATGCACCTTTTAATGCAGTTGCTATAAAATCATTATTAGAAAATGCATCAAAGAATTATAATTATAAAATTATTATTATATATCAAGATTTAAATCAAGAAAATATAGAAAAAATTAAAAGTCTAGAAATAGACAATTCTGAAATTGAGTTTTATCCAATGAAAGATGGGTTAGAATTAATCACAGAAAGAGATGAAAATAAATTAAGATGTGATTATTTTACTCTTACAATTTATTTTAGACTTTTTATTGCAGATATGTTTCCTGAGTATGATAAAGGCATATACATAGATAGTGATATAGTTGTTCCAGGAGATATTTCAGAGTTATATAATATTGACTTAGGAAATAATTTAATTGGAGCATCTACAGACCATTCAATTCAAGATGTTCCAGAATTAATAAATTGGATGGAAAATGGAATTGGTATAAAAAAACAAGAATATATTAATTCAGGAGTTTTATTATTAAATCTTAAATTATTAAGAGAAAGCAATTTTAGTCAAAAGTTTTTAAAATTATTAAATGATTTTCATTTTGATACTGTTGCACCAGATCAAGACTATATCAATGCTATGTGTAATGGTAAGATATTATATATAAATGAAGCTTGGGATGTTATGCCTAATAAAGCAAAACCGGCATTTAAAAAACCAAAATTGATTCATTATAATTTATTTGACAAACCATGGTGTTATGATAATATTCAATATGAAGATATTTTTTGGAAATATGCAAAACAAACTTCATTTTATGAACCAATTTTAGAATTTAAAAAGAATTATTCTGATGAACAAAAGATGTCTGATAGTAAATGTTTTGATATATTAATTAATAAGGCCAATAATGTGCCTCAATCAGAAAATACTTTTAAGAAAAAATTTGAAGCTGGAGAATATACAAGAGTATGATAGTAGGTGGAAATAAAGAAAAAGTAATTGAAAATATAAAAGATGCTGTAGAAAATGATGAATTTAATTCGAAAGTTGAGGTTAATGATCCAAAACTAACTAGTGAACAAAAACAGCGTGTAATAAAAAAATATTTAAAAAGTAAGAAAAAGATTTATTATAAATTAAACAATAAAATTGCTAGAGGAATAATAAAGATGGTTACATGGATGGAAAATAGAGATACAGAAGTAATCGGTTTAGAAAATGTTAAAGATATTAAAACAGGAGCAATTATTACAAGTAATCATTTTAATCCTTTAGATAATACTGTTGTTAGAAAATTTGCTAAAAAAGCAGGAAAGAAAAGAATTTATATTGTAGGACAAGAATCAAACCTTGCAATGGATGGAATTATAGGATTTATGATGAAGTATTCAGATATAATTCCAATTAGTAATCAAGTAAGTTATATAAAAAATGACTTCCAAAGACTTATAAAAGAAACTTTAGATAAAAATAATTTCATATTGATATATCCAGAACAAGAAATGTGGTTTAATTATAGAAAACCTAGATATTTAAAGCCCGGAGCATATTATTATGCTTCAAAATATAATGTACCAATAATATCATGTTTTATAGAGATAATAGATAAAGAAAAAAATGATACAGATGAATTTAAAAAAGTTAAATACAAAATTCATATTTTAAAACCAATTTATCCTGATGGTGATAAATCTGATAAAGAAAATGCTGCTTGGATGAGCGAAAGAGATTATAGTCAAAAAAAGGAAGCATATGAAAAAGCATATAATAAAAAGCTTGACTATAAATTTGAAGATGACGATATTGCAGGATGGATAGATAATGAAGATGATTAAATTTGTAAAAAGAAGCATTTTTGCTTCTTTTTTATTTTGAAATTCTTAAGAGTATATTAATTTTGTTTAAAGTCACTTACTTGTCACTTAGAATGTATTATAATGATTTTGTAAATAAAATAAATTTATTTTTGTTTTAAATTGCCGGTTGATTTAAAACAGAGAAAAATTTATTTAAAGGAGGATTTTTATGGAGATTTTAAGAGTTGAAAACTTATGCAAAACATATGGAAAAGGTCAAAATATTGTTAAGGCTTTAGACAATGTATCTTTTTCAGTTCAAAAAGGTGAATTTGTTGCAATAGTTGGAGCATCTGGAAGTGGAAAATCGACACTTTTACATTTAATGGGTGGAGTTGATAGACCTACTTCTGGAAAAGTATTTATAGATGGAAAAGATATATATAATTTTAATGATGATGGCTTAGCAATTTTTAGAAGAAGGCAAGTTGGTCTTATATATCAATTTTATAATTTAATTCCAATATTAAATGTTGAAGAAAATATTGTATTACCATTAAAATTAGATAATAGAGAAGTAAATAAAGAAAAATTAGATGAGCTTTTAAAAGTTTTAGGATTAGAAGATAGGAAAAATCATTTACCTAATCAGTTATCAGGCGGTCAACAGCAAAGAACTTCAATAGGAAGAGCTATGATAACAAATCCAGCAATAATTTTAGCAGATGAACCTACTCGGAAACCTTGATTCTAAGGCAAGTGACGAAATAGTAGAGCTTTTAAAGAAGTCTAATAGAGATTATAAACAAACAATAATTATGATTACTCACAACATGGAAATAGCAAAAGTTGCTGATAGAATTATAAAAATCGAAGATGGTAAGATTGTAGGTGATTGCTAATGGATTTATTAAAAAGATTTACAATCAAAAATTTAAAATTAAATAAAAAAAGAACTATTGTAACTATAATTGGAATAATACTTTCAGTTGCACTAATTACAGCTGTTGGGACAATGTTTATGAGTGCAAGAGCCAGTCTTATAGAATACGAGGTTCAAACAAAAGGTAATTTTCATGCTGTTTTTAGAGATGTTGATGCTAAAGAAATAAATGATTTTACTTTAAATAGAAAAGTTTCAGAAGTATTTTTATCTCAAAATTTAGGATATAGCAAGTTAGATGGAATTAAAAATGAATATAAGCCTTATATTTATGTAAGAGCATATTCTAAAGCTTCTATGGAAAATTTAGGTGTTAATATAACTCAAGGAAGGCTTCCTGAAAATGAGAATGAAATAGTAATACCTAATCATTTAGATACAAATGGTGGATTAGAGCTTGAGCTTGGAGATAAGATTTATTTAGAAGTTGGGCAAAGGCAAAGTGGAGAAGATATTTTAAATCAAAATTATGAATATATAGATGATGAAACCTTAGTTTATACTGTGCCTAAAGAATATACTATTGTTGGTTTTATGGAAAGACCAGGTTCTAACATTGAGCCATATTCTGCACCTGGTTATACAGCTATAACTTATTTAAATACTGATAAAATAACAAGTGGAAGTTTTGATGTATATGTTAGATATACAAGTGATGGTTTAAGAGATTATATAAATACAACTGCTAATCTTTTAGGTGTTGATGATGGATTATTTTCAAGTGTTTATGATCCAGAAGATGTTGGATCAGAAGAATTTATGAATAATATGGAAGAAGTAGAAAATACTGCAAAATATGATTTTGGGATTAATTCATATTTAATAACATTAGAAACAGGAATGACTCAAAACTCTACTTTAAGTGCTTTAATGTCTGCAGCATTAGTTGTAATAGTCGTAATTATTTTTACATCTATATTTTGCATAAAAAATAGTTTTGATATATCTATTACAGAAAAAATAAAACAATATGGTATGCTAGCAAGTATTGGAGCAACAAAAAAACAGATTAAGAAAAATGTTTATTACGAGGCTTTTGTCTTAGGATTAATTGGTATTCCTCTTGGAATTATATTTGGAGTATTAGCAGCTTATATATTAGTTAAAATTAGCAATATTATGATGACAGATTTTATGGCATTTGATTTAGTATTTAGTTTTTCATACTTAATAATTTTATTCTCAGTTTTACTAGGATTAATTACAATATTCTTATCAGCAAGAAGTAGTAGTAGAAAAGCTAGCAAAGTTTCTCCAATTCAGGCTATTACAAATGGTGAGAATATAAAGCTTAAAGCCAGAAAATTAAAAGTTCCAAAAATTATTTCTAAGGTATTTGGCGTTGGTGGAGAGATTTCTTATAAAAATTTAAAAAGAAGTAGAAAAAAATATCGTACAACAGTTATTAGTATTGTTGTAAGTGTTACAATATTTATCTCTTTAACTGCTTTTATGAGTTTGGCTTTTGATTCAATAGATAGTGAGCTTAATTTATATAATTACAATTTATCATTTAGCTATAACACAAGCGAAAATGATAGCTCAATTAATGAAAAAGTAGAAGAGATTGCAGCATTAGACGATATAAAAGAAATCAGTATTGTAAATAATACAGTTTTAAATGTTCAAAATCCTAAGTTTTCTGAAAATTACAGTAATTTTTACCCAGAAGAGGTAGAACAAAATCAATATGGATTAGTTACACTAATATTAGACCAAAATTCTTTTAAAGAATATGCTGAGAAATTAAATTTGAATTATGAAGAAGCAAGAGACAAAGCTATACTTTTAAATAAAGCATATGTAGATTATTATGACGAAGAAAAAGAGCAAAATATGACTACTCGAATTGATTGGTTTACTTTTGAGGTAGGAGATGATATAATTGGCTATGTTACAAAAGAAGATGAAACTGTTAGTAATTTTGAAGTGGAAATTTGTGAAATAACAGAAGAGTCACCACTTGGAATAGATAGTATTAGTTATATGCCATATTTGATTGTAAGTGATGATTGCTTAGATGAATTGCAAAATCAAAATTATTTTAGAGTATATATTAATACAGATAATGCAGAGGAGACCCAAGATGAGATTTATAATATATTAACAGATTATGAGATAGGAGAAGTTAACAACATAAGTTCAAATGCACAAAGTGTAAAATCTTTATATACTCTATTGGCAATATTTTTATATGGATTTATAATAGTAATTAGTTTAATTGGCATAACAAGTATTTTTAATACATTGACTACTAATATGAATTTAAGGTCAAGAGAATTTGCAAGCCTAAAAAGTATTGGTATGACTAAAAAAGAGTTTAATAGAATGGTAAGATTAGAAAGCTTTTTCTATGGAACAAAAGCACTTATAATCTCAATACCGCTTGGAACTTTACTTGCATATTTTATGTATAAGCAAATTAGTCAAGGCACAATATACATGCATTTTGAAATTCCAATTATACCAATTATAATTTCAATAGTTGCAGTATATATATTAGTTTTAAGTATTATGAGATATTCTATAAAGAAAATTAATAAACAAAACATTATTGATACAATTAGAAATGAAAATATTTAATTAAAGAGGAAGAGATATGAAACTATTATTAGTTGAAGATAATGAAATATTGGCAAAAGGTTTAATTTATTCTTTAAATCAAAGCGGATTTGAAGTTATTCATAAATTAAATATTAAAGATGCTATAAGCTTTTTAGAAAATGAGTCAGTTAATCTCGCTATATTAGATATATCTCTTCCTGATGGAAATGGTTTTGATTTATATAAACAAGATATCAAACCAAAAAATATTCCATCTATTTTCTTAACAGCTAGAGATGATGAAGATACTATTGTAAGAGGATTAGAACTTGGAGCAGATGACTATATTATAAAACCATTTAGAGTTAAAGAAGTTATTGCTAGAATTAATAAGATTTTATCTAAAGGAAATTCGAGTGCAAAAATTACTATAAATGATATTGAGTTTGATTTTGGAAAAATGTGTGTTTTTAAAAATGGGAAAGAAGTTAATCTTACTAGCTTAGAGATTAAGATATTAGGATTGCTTTTTTCAAATTTAAATAAAGTTGTTACAAGAAATGATATCATAGAAAAAATTTGGGAATGGACTGGAAATGATGTAAATGATAATACTGTTACAGTTTATTTTAAAAGAATAAGAGAAAAATTAGAGAATACTGATATTATAAAAACAGTTAAAGGAATAGGTTATAGAATAGATATTGATTAAAGGGGTTTTTATGAAAAATAGTCCAGAACTTAAAAAAGTTTTATTTATAATTATTGATATAATTATTATAGCTATTACATTATTTGAGTTTGCTTATATTTATCAATATAAGAGATATTCAGAAAATTTTAATAGGAAAATTGCTTCTATTGTAGATGAAGTTTTAGAAAAATATCCTGATGTATCTGAACAAGAATTAATGCAAGTAATAAACTCTACTGATAATGGAAGCAATATTCTAGAAAAATATGGAATTGATTTAGAAAATGATTCAGTTGTTTTAGAAAATGATAACTTATTTATAACTTTTTCTATATTAAATACATTAATTATAATTATTTTATCACTAATAATTTTAGGATTATTTTTGAAATATAACAAATTTAAAGATAAGAAAATAAATGAGATTACAAATTATATTGAAGAAATTAATAATAAAAATTACAAATTAGATATTGATGATAATAAAGAAGGAGAACTTTCAATTTTAAAAAATGAAATATATAAAACAACTATAATGCTAAAAGAATTAGCTGAAAATTCTATACATGATAAAAAACTTTTAAAAGACTCTCTTTCAGATATCTCTCATCAACTTAGAACACCTTTAACTGCTATATTAGTAATGTTAGATAACTTGATAGATAATCCAGATATGAATCTTGAATTAAGACAGGAATTTATAAAAGATATAAGAAGAGAAACTATAAATATAAGTTTTTTAGTTGAGACCTTGTTAAAACTCTCTAGATTAGATGCAAATTCTGTTAAGTTTATTTCAAAAGAGACTTATTTAAGGAGTATTTTAGAAGAGGCTGTGAAAAATGTTTCTGTTTTAGCTGACCTTAAAAATGTTGACATTTTTATTTTTGGAAATAAAGAAATAAAGATAAACTGTGATAAAAAGTGGCAAGTTGAAGCAGTTACAAATATTTTAAAAAATGCGGTTGAGTATTCAGAGGAAAATTCTAAAATAGAGATTAGTTTTTCACAAAATAAGATGTATACAAAATTAGAAATAAAAGACTATGGAAAAGGAATTTCTAAAGAAGATTTGCCACATATTTTTGAAAGATTTTATAAATCAAAAAATTCTTCTAGCGATAGTGCTGGAATTGGATTAGCATTGGCTAAATCTATTATACAAAATTCAAATGGATATATAAATGTTGATTCTATTTTAAATAAAGGAAGCACTTTTACAATAAAATATATGAAATAAAAATTTTAAAACCATAATATAAAACTATTGAAAAAATATATAATATAAATTATAATTACCTTGTAATTTTTTTGAAAAATTGGGGTGAGTTTATGACATATAAAACTAAAATTGGAATAGCAGTTGGAATTGGATTTGGTTTTATTATAATTATGGCTATAGTTATGGCTGTATTTGTAAATAATAATAGTGATAGTCAAATATCAAATGCTAATCAAACTGAAAACACTACAAATACAACTACAGAAGAAGAGGAGGCTTCAGAAAATACATTACAGCTTTCTCCTAATACAGAAATAGAAATGGACTTTGATAATGTCTATAGTTTAGGAATTCAAACTTTAGATGATGGAGAACATTTAGTGAAAATTACTAATACTACAGAAACTGAAGATATTGTAAATTTAAATAATATTGATGGATTTACGGGATATGATTATCAAGACGGAACAGTATATTTAGCATTTAATCAAACTGGAAATGTTCTTATATATTCTATAAATTTAACTGATAATTCTGAAGATTTAGTTTCTACTCTTGAACTTAATGTTTTAAATTCTTTTTATATTTATAATGGAAATATCTATTATGTAACAGTTAATAATTCAATATATAGATATAATATTGAAGAAGGAACAGGAGAAGAGTTTATTATTCCTGAAAGTAACGGAACTATTGTAAATGCAGAATTTGATAAAAACAATAATTTTTTATATTATATGAAGAATTCAATTACAGATGGGGCTGTAACTACATATGTATATAGATATGATTTAGCCAATAATACAGATGAACAAATTATAAATGCTGCTTTTAATGGTGAAGGAATCTATTATTATAATAACTATTTAGTTTGTAGTTTATTAAATACATCTACATATATTTATGATATAGAAGATAATTCATTGTGGGAATTAGGAACTTTTATGCAATCATTAAATTCTGAAGCAGAATTTTTTAACAATATTGCATTTATGGAACATTATATAGCTTTTTCAGATGGTGAAAATATTAAAATTACAGATTATAATGGAATAACAATAAATGAATCATTATTTACTGCACCTGAAGGAACATATGTTACAGATATTACAGCTATTACATCAAATAAATTACAAATTACAACAAATGCTGAAAATGAAAATATTAGTATTATTGATTTTGATTTTTCAACAATTATAAATGCAACTAATAGTTTTTATGATGTCTTAAAAATAAAATAAATGGAGAAATTTTATGGAATATATTTCTAATTCAGAAAAAGAAACAATTGAAATTGCAAAACAATTTGCTTCTACACTCAAGCCAAATGATATTATTGTTTTATCAGGAGATTTGGGATCTGGAAAAACTAAATTTACAGAAGGAATTTTAGATTATTTTGGATTTAAAGATGAGATTTCTAGTCCTACTTTTACAATAGTAAATGAATATAAAAATGATAAAGTAAAAATATTTCATTTTGATGTTTATAGATTAGCAGATTTAGATGAATTTTATGCTATTGGTGGAGAAGAATATTTTGATAAAGGAATTTGCATAATAGAATGGGGAGAGCAAATTGAAGAAGCTCTTCCTAAAAATTATATAAAGATTTCTTTTTCAAGAAATAATGAAGATGAAAATAAAAGGGTTTTATTAATAGAAAATAAAATGTAGGAGTTATAATATGAAAAACTTAGCGATTGATACATCATCTGAAGTATGTGGTGTATCACTTTTAGAAAATGATAAATTAATTGATGACAATTCACTAAATAATGGAAAAACACATTCTGAAAATCTTATGGTACTTATAAAAGAAATATTGGAAAGAAATAATATAGCTATAAATGAAATAGATTTAATTTCTTGTGTTGTTGGTCCAGGATCTTTTACAGGAATTAGAATTGGAATTTCTTCAGTTAAAGCTATGTCCGAAGTTCATAATATTAAAATTTCAAGTGTTACATCTTTAGAAGTTTTAGCTCAAGGTCTTAAATCTAAAACAAAAGTTGGTATGATTGATGCAAGAAATGATCAAGTGTATTGTGGAATTTTTGATGAAAACTATAATTTACTAGAAGATTATATTGCTGATAGTATAGAAATAGCTATTAATAAGATATCAAAATATGAAGATATAGAGATATGCGGAAACGGTGCTGAAAAATTTAAAAGTTTAATTAAAGAAAAAATTCCTAATGTAAAGTTTTCTAATGATAATTTGCAAAAAGCTGAAAATGCTGGAAAAGTTGGATACAGAAAATATTTAAAAAATGATTTGATGACGGCTGATACTATTTTACCAATATATCTTCGCAAGTCTCAAGCTGAAAGATTAAAAAATAAATAAAATGTAGAAAGGTTTTTTATGTATATAGATAAAATGAAAATTTCTGACTTTGAGTTAATAAAAAATAACTTGAAATCAGATTTTGATGATTTTTGGAATGAAAATATTTTAAAACAAGAATTATTAAACACTGATAGTATTTTTTTGGTAGTAAAAGATACTATTTCAGATGAGATATTAGGATTTGCTGGAATTGAAATTGTGTTAGATGAAGCTGAACTTATGAATATTGTTATACGAAAGAACAAACGCGGTTTGGGTATAGGAAAATCTTTAATGGAAAAAATAATTAATATCGCTAAAGAAAATAATATAAAAATTTTAAAGCTTGAAGTAAATGAAAAAAATTTGATAGCAATAAATTTATATAAATCATTTGGCTTTAAACAAACTGGAATTCGAGAAAAGTATTACAATAATCATGATTCAGCAATTTTAATGGATTTAGAAATTTTTAAACATTAGATAAAATATTTTTACTTTATATTTAATTTCAAAAAATGTGTTGCAATATTTTTTTATTTGATATAAAATTCTGCTATAAAATGATATACATATGAATTAATTTTTATACATATATAAAATAAAAATATACGGAGGAAGAGATACTAATGAAGAAGAGAAGCGAGCTATCTTACAAGGATTTAAAAGATGTTTGCAATCCTAATCAATTTAAATTTGAAACAACTAAAGAAATAAATGATTCTAATAATTTGGTTTATGGTCAAGAAAGAGGAATTAAAGCATTAGAGTTTGGATTAGATGTAAAAATAAGTGGATATAACTTGTATTTAGAGGGAACTACTGGAGTAGGAAAAACAGTTTATACTAGAAAAGCTTTAATAGCAAGAGCTGCAAAAGAAAAGACTCCAAATGATTGGTGTTATATATATAATTTTGAAAATCCTAATGAACCAATAGCAGTTAGTTTTCCAGCTGGACAGGGAAAAGTTTTTCAAAGTACAATGGAAATGTTTGTTAAAGATATTAGAAAAGATATAAAGAAAACGTTTAATAATGATGATTTTGAAAAAGAAAAGAAAATTATAAAACAAGAATACGATCAAAAAAGAGAAAAATTATTAGACCAATTGAATAAAAGAACTTTAGTTCAAGGTTTTGAGGTTAAATCAACAGCAAATGGTGTCTATATGATGCCAGTATTAGATGGAAAGCCACTTGCAGAAGACGAGTTTGAGGCATTAGATGAAAATGTAAAAAGAGAATTTGAAGAACGTTCAGAATTAGTTCAAGAACAAGTATTTGAAGCATTAGCTCAAATGAAAGCTGTTGAAAAAGAAGCTGAAGCAAAAATAGAGGAATGGCAATCAAATGTTGCATTACTTACTATTAATGTTCATATAAATTCAGTAAAAGCAAACTATAAAAGAAATAAAATAATAGGAAATTATTTAGAAAATGTAAAAAAAGATATTTTAAAAAATATTTCAGCATTTTTAGCACCAGAGCCTGATGAAAAAACAATGCAAGGTCCAAATCAAAGACCAGATATTTTGCAACCTTGGCTTAATTATAGAGTAAATTTATTTGTAGATAATAGCAAACTAGAAGGTGCACCAGTTATTATAGATAATAATTATTCATATAATAATATTTTTGGTGGAATAGAATATGAAAATCATTATGGCGCTATAAGAACTGATTTTACAATGTTAAAGCCTGGACTTATACACAGGGCAAATGGAGGATATATTGTTTTTCAAGCAAAAGATTTACTTGCACATCAAGCTTGTTATGAAGCATTAAAAAAAGCTCTAAGAACTGAACAAATTGGTATTGAATCAATTGCTGATAATAATTCGAATATGGTATTGATTTCTCTAAGAGCAGGAGCAATTCCTTTAAAAGTTAAAGTGTTGCTTATTGGAAATTCAGATATTTATCATACTTTACTTTCATATGATCCTGATTTTAGAAAACTATTTAAAATAAAAGTTGAGTTTGAAGATGATGCTCCAAAAACTCCAGAAAATATTCAAAAGCTAGCTAATTTTGTGCGTAATTTTTGTATGCAAGAAGAACTGGTAGATTTAGATAAAGAGGCAGTTGCAAAAGTTGTAGAATATGCATCTAAAATTGCAGGTGATAAGGAAAAAATTTCAACACATTTTAATTCAATAAATGAAGTGGTTGGAGAAGCAGCAACTTGGGCTAAACTTGATAAATCTAAGATTGTAACAAAAAAATATGTAGAAAAAGCTTTAGAAGAAAGAATAGAAAGACTTAAAAAATATGATACAAAATATTTGCAAATGGTAAAAGAAGATGCTTTATTAATTGAAACAAGTGGATATAAAAAAGGTCAGATTAATGGATTAACTGTTATTACAATAGGAGATTATTCTTTTGGAAAACCAGCTAAAATTACTGCAAATACTTATATGGGAAAATCTGGAATAGTTGATATTGAAAGAGAAGTTGATATGTCTGGTTCATCTCATTCAAAAGGTGTTTTAATTTTAACAGGATATATAGGCGAACAATTTGCAGATGAATTTCCACTTTCTCTTACAGCAAGTATTTGCTTTGAACAATTATACGGAGGAGTTGATGGAGATAGTGCTTCAAGTACAGAACTTTATGCAATACTTTCTAGTTTATCAGGTCTTCCAATAAATCAATCACTTGCAGTTACTGGTTCTGTAAATCAAAAAGGAGAAATTCAACCTATTGGAGGAGTTAATGAAAAAATAGAGGGATTTCATCAAATATGTAAGATGAGGGGGCTTAATGGTGAACATGGTGTTATAATACCAATTCAGAATGTTAGAAATTTACATTTGTCTGATGAAATAATTGATGATGTAAAAAAAGGAAAATTCCATATTTATGCTATAAAAACTATAAATGAAGGAATTGAAATATTAACTGGAGTTCCAGCTGGAGAAAAAGGAAAAGATGGAAAATTCCCTTATGGAACTGTAAATTACTTAGTAAGTGAAAAACTTAGAAAATATAGCAAACAAGCTGAAAAAGAAATTTAACAAAGGGAAGTCTAAATGACTTCCTAAAATTTTAGAGGTGACGTTTTGGAGAAAATAAAAAATAATTGGAAACTAATAATTTATGTTATTATGATTTCTTTAACAGCAGTAATGTTTTTTTATATAGATAAAAAACAAGGATTTCATGAAGATGAAATTTTCTCTTATACTGCTTCAAATGGTAAATATTCAAATATTTTACTTTCATATGCTAAATCTGATAATGTAGACACAATCCTTAAAACTCCAAGTATATTTGAATCACTTAAAAATATAGTCTATTATAAAATAATTAATCCAGATGAATATGATAGAATAAATAATGAACTTCAAGAAGAAAGAGATTCATCTATTTGGAGAACACGTGAAGAAGTTATTGAAACAATGCAAATAGACTCAGTTTCAGAATTATTTGACTTTTTTACAGTATATTGGAATACAGCTAGAGATGTTCATCCACCGCTTTTTTATTTTTTAGTACATATTGTGTCTAGTATATTTTATAATAACTTTTCAAAGTATATAATTTTCATAATAAATTTAGCATTCTTTTTAGCAACTTGTATAGTTTTAAGAAAGATTATGAAAATTTTAAACAGAGAAAATTTAGCTATTCCAGTTTTATGCTTATATGGATTTAGTATAGGCACAATTTCAACTGTTATGTTCCAAAGAATGTATATGATGCTTACATTTTTTACTATTTTATTTTTATATATTAATTTAAAGATATATTTTAATGATTTTAAAATTGATAAAAAATTAAAAATAAGTTTATGTGTCATTACAATTTTAGGGTTTTTAACACAATATTATTTTTGCATTTATGCAGCTTTTTTAGCAGTGGTTATGATAATATTAATGCTAAAGAAAAAATATAAAACTGAAATTAAGAATTATATATGGCAATTATTAAAGTGTGCTATTATAGGAGTCTTGTTATTTTTACCAAGTATATATCATATATTTTTTTCATATAGAGGAGCCACACGGAGAAGGAAATAATTATACTTTTTTAGAAATGGCAATTTCTTTTATAGAAAATTTATTTAAAGCATATAGTATCCCAAATATTATTGGAATTATAATTAGTATAATTTTATTTTTAATCCTAGTTGTAAAATGTAAAAAAGATAAAGAAGAAAGATGGTTATATAGCTTACTTATTATACCAGTATTTTTAAATTTTCTTGTTATATGTAAACTTTCTCCTTATAGATCTTTAAGATATATAATGAATATTTTGCCAATTATTGCTATTATAGTAATTTGTTTGCTAGATAGTTTATTTAAAAATAAAAAGGTAAGCACTATATTTTTAACTGTTGTTGTGTGTATAATATCAGTATTTGGATTAACAACAAATAAAGTAAAATACTTATACATAGGTTATAATGATTATTTAGATATTGCTGAAGAAAATAGTGAAAGCCGATTTGTATTAATTTGTCCGACATCTTTTGTACATATCTATGATTTACCTGAAATGAAAATATATAAAGAATCAATAATAATCAATCCAGAATGTTTAGATGAATTAAAAGAAAATGAAGAATTACAACAAGATGATGAATTTATATTAAGTATTAAAAACTGGATTGGAGATCCAGAAAAAGTTTTAAATGAAGTTTTGGAAAACACAGGATATACTAATTATGAACTATTGTTAAGTACCAAAAATTCAGCCAATTGTTCCGTATATAAAATTACAAAAATAGATTGACAAATTTTTAAAATGTAGTATAATAATATAGTAATTCTGCGTTTGCAAGAGTAAAGAGGTGAAGTTTATGTTAGCCAAAGTATGGAAAAAAGTAGCTTTAGCTGTATGTATAATAGCTATTTTATTTAATGTAACTAGTAAATTAGTTCAAAAAACTAACTTAAAAGATGAACTTCAAAGTGTTTTAGGAGGAGAAGCAATTTCATTTTCAGAAGAAACATCAAACTCTGTAAATGAAGTAAACTCTGAGAATACAACTAATGCAGAATAAAAGTGGGAAAAAATTATATTTTAATGATAAAATTTAAATCAGGAGAAAGAGGTGAACTTGTAAGATGAAAGAAGGATTACATCCAAACTATGGACCAGCTACAATTACATGTGCTTGTGGAAATGTTATAGAAACAAATTCAACAAAACCAGAAATGAAAGTTGATGTTTGTTCAAAATGTCACCCATACTGGACAGGAAGCTTAAAACAAAATACAACAGGTGGTAGAGCTGATAGATTTAGAAAAAAATATGGTATATAGTTTAAAAGTATATATTAAAGAGATTTGCTTTTTTAGTAAATCTCTTTTTTATTTTGCTTGTTTCCTTTTATTTTTTATATTCTTATGATAAAATAAAATAAATTAAAAAAACTATTGACTCTCCCCTTAAGGTAAGGTTTAAAATAAAATCAGAAGGAGGAAAAATGTTAAAAATAGGAGAATTTGCAAATATATTTAATATTTCAATAAAAACGGTAAGATTTTATGAAGAAAAGGGTTTATTTAAACCATTTTATATCGATAAATATTCAGGATACAGATATTATGATGAAAAGAATATTGAAGAAATGAGTAAAATCTTATATTTAAAAGATTTAGATTTTTCTCTTGAAGAGATAAAAAATTATGATGAAAACAGAATAAAAGAAAAGATAGAAGAATATAAATCAAAAATATTTAAGTTAAATAAAAATATCGATATTTTAAATGAGCTCAATTTAAAAAATAAAAAGGGAGAGGAGATGATAAGTTTTGTAAATGATGAAAATGCTATTGGAAAGTGGAACTTAATAGGAATATCTAATACGAAAGAAGAAGCAGAAAAACATATTTTTGAAAATAATTTGTTTTTTAAAATAAAAGAACTATATTTAATGGAAAATGGTCGAAAATATTGGATTATTTCTTGGAGTAAAAATTATATATATATTAATGGAAATAAAAATCCATATAATATAAAAGATAATTTAATGTTTGTTGAAATCTTATATCCAGATGAGTCTACTTATATTGTAGCAGTATATGAAAAGGAAAATAATAATAGATATAATATAGATGATATTAGAAAAAAAGATAAATTTAATGGCTTTTTTAAAGAAGATAATAGATTGATTGGATTTTGGAATACGGTAGATTTTATAAAAAAAGGTCAGAATTTTAATTATAAATTTAAAAAATCTCAAAAAGAATTTTTACTTGAAAGATTGACTGTAAATCCAATAGATAATTCTGTAATTATATATTCTAAAAATAAAAAGCCAAGGTTATCTAAATATACAAAAAAGTATATCTTTGATTTAGAAGAATTAGATACAGTTTGTAAATATGAATATAAACGTATAAATGGTAATGAGTATATATTTGTAGAATGGAAAGATTCAGACTATGTTTTTAATAATACTTTAAATGGATATTATGTTTTAGAAAAAGTAGGAGGTAATTATAATATGGAAAATGTATTTGAAAATAAAGAAAAAATGTATAGTATTTTAAGTAAAGAAAAATGTGGACTTGTTTTAGGTAAAGATATCTATTTACCTTCAGATAAGAGAGGAAATAATAATGTTTTAGTTGTAGCAGGAAGTGGAGCTGGAAAATCAGCAGCATATACTGTTCCAAATATATTAAATATGCTTGGTAGTTATATTGTTACTGATCCATGGGGAGAAATTTATGAAAAAACGCATAATTACTTAGAAAATAATGGATATATGATAAAAACAATTAATTATGACGAAAGTAAAGATAATTATAAATATAATCCATTAAATCATGTAGAAGACGATTTTGATATTGATACTTTAACAGATATTTTAGTTGGAAATGATGATGAAGATGAATTTTGGAATGAATCATGTAAATGTTTAATGAAAGCAATTCTATATTATGTTATAGAAAAAGAAGAAAAGAAAGATTTATTGACATGTTTTAAATTAATGAGTTTAAGTAAAGATGAATTATTTAAGAAATTAGACGAAATGCCTAAAGATTCTAAAATATCAAAATATTATTCAATTTTAAAAACTTTTCCAGAAAAAACATATTCTAGTGTTGTTTCAACTACTATTATGAAATTAGCATTTGTAATAAATTCAATTCCTGAAAATAGAGATTATAGTGAAAAATTTGATTTTAATGAAATTTCAAAAAGAAAAATTGCAATATTTTTAATATGTAAAGAAAATAGAAAAGAAGATAAAAAATATATAAATATTTTTATATCACAATTATTATCAAAACTTAAAATCAATGATGACAGAAGTGAAAAGATTTACTTTTTACTAGATGAAGTTGATAAATTTGGTAATATATATGAATTGCCAAGAAATATTGAAATAGCAAGAGCTAGAAAAATATCAATCAGTATGATGACTGGTAATTTAAGTAAATTAGAAAAAATATATAAAGATGATTTTGGATTAATGATTAATAATATTGACACACAATTATTACTTGGAACAAAACTAAAATTAGATATAGATTATTTTAGTGATCTTTTAGGATTAGATAATGAATTTATAAGAGATGATTTAGGTAATGATAAATTATTAGTTTATGAAAAAGGTTTAAAACCTATAATCGCTGATAAATCATATTTTTTCGAAGTTGATGAATGGAGAAATATTTAATTTAGGAGAAGAAGATGTTAGAAATAAATATTGTTTGCTGTGGTAAAATTAAAGAAAATTATCTAAAGGATGCAATTTCAGAATATTCAAAAAGACTTTCAAAATATTGCAATTTGAAAATTTTTGAGATTCAAGATGAAAAAGTACCTGATAAAATAAATGCTAATATTGCAGAAAAAATCAAAAGTACTGAAGCTGAAAAGATGTTAAAAATAATAAAAAAGGATTCTTATATTATAGCTTTAGATTTAAAAGGAAAAGAATATACATCTGAAGAATTTTCAAAGAAAATAGATGATATTGCGTTAAATTTTAATAGTTCTATTACATTTATAATTGGTGGGACATTAGGAATAGGAAATGAAATTTTAAATATTGTAAATGAAAAGATATGTTTTTCTAAAATGACATTTCCTCATCAGTTAATTAGAGTTTTTTTATTAGAACAAATTTATAGAGGTTTTAAAATTTCAAATGGTGAAACATATCATAGATAAAATTGTAAAAATATAAAATAAATTTTAAAAAAATCTAGACTAAAATTAAGATTTGTGATAATATATTCCCGTAAATAAAATTAGTTTAATAGGGGGTTTCAATATGGATTGGAAAGAATTAGGAAACAATATTTTAAACAAAATGAAAACTACTAGAATTTTAGGAATAATTGGTTTAGTATTAATTTATTTTGGATTAATGATTCCTTTTGTTGGAATAGAATTTTGGGGTTCAGATTCTGTTTCAGCATATATGGAAGTTTATGATAATGGAAAAGGAGTAATGCTATTATGGCTTTTAACAATAGCAATTATGTATAGTGATATAATTGCTGCTAATTGGCCAAGAGGAAGAAAAATATTTAGTTATTTAAAAAATCAAAAACTTGTATTGGTTCCATGTATTATAGCTTTTATAATATTAATAGCAACAACAGCTTGTATGTTCAGTGATTATGATGATTATGATATTAGTTTATATCCAGGATACTTTTTAAGCTGGCTTGGATTAATAGCAACAACAGCTTATGCTATTTTATATAAAGGTAATGATTCTTCTAAAAATGATGATGAAGAATAATAATACAGATAAAAAAATCTCGGACTATCCGAGATTTTTTTATGTTTTTCATTGACTTAAATATTAAATTAAGTATAAAATAAAATAGTTATTAATAGTATTTTAAATATAAATATATTTATTATTGAAAAAGGAGGTAGATAGTGCAAAATGAATGAAGTTTTATTAAATATTATTCAGTCAGATTCATTTACTATAATTTTAAAATTAGTTCTTATTTTTATACTTTCTGGTTTCATAGGTTTGGAACGTGCAGCATTAAGTAAACCGGCTGGATTTAGAACTCATGTACTTGTTGGAATGAGTGGGGTTTTAACTATGATTTGCGGAGAATACTTATTTGAAACAAAAGGAAGTGATATGACTAGAATTCCAGCACAGCTTTTATCTGGAATAGGATTTTTAGGTGCAGGAACTATTTTAAGAGATGGATTTAATGTAAAAGGTTTAACAACTGCTGCAAGTCTTTTAGTTGTTGCGTGTTTAGGATTATGTGTTGGTGCTGGACTTTATGTTGGAAGTATCATAGCTACAATAGTTGTATATTTGGTACTTACATATTCAAAATATATATCTGATAAAGTAGAACATTATAATAATTTTTCATTAAATATTTTATCAAAACATCCTAAAGAGATTATTGAAGAAATACAAGACTTATTAGATAAGAGTAAAATAGAAATTAAGGATATTACATTTGAAAAAACAGAAAAATCAAATCAAGAAAGTGTAATAAAAATTGTAGGTCAATATAGAGATGAAATTAATAAAAATAAAATTATGTCAAGTTTAATGGCAATGCAAGGAGTATCTAAGGTCTTAGAAATAGAATAAATTTAAATAAGGAAAAGGAAAATATGAAAAAATATAAATTAGAAATAACTGTATTTTTAAGTGGTGCATTAACAATGATGCTTGAATTGATAGCAGCAAGAGTTTTATCTCCTTATGTTGGAAGTTCTAATTTAATATGGACTACTATTATAGGAATAATGTTAATATGTATGAGTTTAGGATATTGGTTTGGAGGAAAAATTGCAGATAAAAATAAAGAAAATGATACAAGAATTTTATCTAATTTTCTTTTAATCTCTGCTATTGCAACAAGTTTAATTCCTATATTAGAAGTTGAATTTATTGATGGTTTATCAAGTCTTTCAGATAATTTAGTATTAGTTGCTATAATATGTGCAACTGTTACATTTGGAGCACCTAGTTTTGTATTAGCAACAGTATCTCCAATAGCTGTAAAAATTAAAAATAATAGTTTAGATAATATTGGATCAACTTCTGGAAAAATATCATCTTTATCAACAATAGGAAGTATTTTTGGAACATTTTTTGCAGGATTTGTATTAATACCAAATTTTGGTGTAAGAAATATTATACTAGGATGTTCAATTTTATTATGGGCTTTATCTGTATATTTATTTAATAAAAAAAAAAAAAAAAATTGGTTTTTAATTATAGTTATATTAATAATTATTATAGGATTAAACATGTTAGGAAAATTTATTTTTAATATTGCAAATCCTGATATTATAAGAGACGTGGATTCAGAATATAGTAGGATATGGGTTAAAGAGATAAGTGGAAATGAAATTTCATATAAAACATTACAAGTAGATACTGGTTTAGAATCATATATAAATCAAGAAACTGGAGAAATGGGTGCACAGTATTTATATTTTTATGATTTATTTGAATATTATGATAAAGATGCAAAAGACACATTAATGATAGGTGGAGCAGCATATACATATCCAATGCATTATTTAAGAAAATATGATAATAAAACAATTGATGTTGTAGAAATAGATAATACCATGACGAGAATTGCAGAAGAAGAATTTGGATTAGATAACGATAATCCAAATTTGGGATTAATTACTCAAGATGGAAGAAGTTATTTAAATTATACTGAAAAAAAATATGATTCTATTTTTATTGATGCATTTAAAGGATTAAATGCTCCATTTGAATTAACAACATATGAATCTTTACAAAGAGCTTACAATATTCTAAATGAAAATGGAACAGTTATTACAAATATAATTTCATCAATTGATGGTGATGAATCAGATTTTATAAAATACGAATATAGTACATATAAAGCAGTGTTTGATGATGTAAAAGTATATCAAGTAAATACTGATTATGGATATGACCAAGAACAAAATTTGATTTTAGTAGGAATTAAGGGAAACTTAGAAATAAACGATGATAAAGAGAAAGAATACAGCAATTTATTAGCTAATGAAATAAAAGATTTTACAAGTGATAAACCAATAGTTACAGATAATTATGCCCCAATAGGAGATTAAAATAGCTCTATTTTTCATGAACTAAATTGATATACAAACTGTTGACTTTTATGTAAAGTAGTTATATAATATTATAGTTAAAATTTAAGAGAAAATATGTTTTGGTTTAAGAAAAATTAGGAGGAAGAAATGAATAACAAAAATATTAGAAATGTAGCAATAATTGCACACGTTGATCATGGAAAAACTACTTTAGTAGACGCTATGCTTAAACAAAGTGGAATTTTTAGAAGTAATGAGCAAGTGGATGAAAGAATTATGGATTCAAATGATTTGGAAAAAGAAAGAGGAATCACTATCCTTTCAAAAAATACAGCAGTTCATTATGGCGATTGCAAAATAAATATAGTTGATACACCAGGTCATAGTGATTTTGGTGGAGAAGTTGAACGTGTTTTAAAAATGGTTGATGGTGTTGTATTATTAGTAGACAGTTTTGAAGGAGCTATGCCTCAGACAAGAGAAGTTTTAAAAAAATCTTTGGCTCTAAATTTAAAACCAATTGTTGTTATTAATAAAATTGATAGACCAGGAGCTAGACCAGAAAAAGTTGTTGATGAAGTATTAGAATTATTTATAGAATTAGATGCAAATGATGAACAGCTTGATTTTCCGGTTGTTTATGCATCAGGAAAACAGGGAATAGCTACTTTAGATTTAAATACTCCTGGAACAGATTTAAAACCATTATTTGAAACAATAATTAATACAATTGATGCTCCAAATTGTGATTTAGAAGGTCCAGCACAAATGTTAGTATCAAACATTGAATATGATGAATATGTTGGTAGAATTGCTATTGGAAGAATAGAAAGAGGTAAATTGGAATTAAATATGCCAATTGCTATTTGCAAAGCTGATAAAACAGAAACAGCAAGAGTTACAAAATTATATACTTATGATGGATTAAAAAGAATAGAAGTTGAAAGTGCGTCAGCTGGAGATATAGTAGCTTTATCTGGTGTTGCTGATATAAATATTGGCGATACAATTTGTGATTATAATCACCCAGAGAAAATTCCTTTTGTTGATATTGATGAACCAACAGTTTCTATGACATTTAGCGTAAATAATGGACCATTTGCTGGAAAAGAAGGTCAGTTTGTTACATCAAGACATTTAAGAGATAGATTATTTAAAGAATTAGAGAGAAATGTAAGTTTAAGAGTTAAAGAAACAGAATCACCTGATTCTTTTGATGTTTGCGGTAGAGGAGAATTACATTTATCTATTCTAATTGAAACAATGAGAAGAGAAGGATTTGAACTTTTGGTTTCAAGACCTAAAGTTATATATAAAGAAATAAATGGTGTAAAATGTGAACCGATTGAAAGATTAGTTGTAAATGTTCCAGATGATTGTATTGGAACTGTAATTGAGAAAATCGGAAAAAGAAAAGGCGAAATGTTAAATATGGAACCAGCAGAAACTGGCCATACAAAAATTGAGTTTAAGATTCCATCAAGAGGTTTAATTGGATATAGAACAGAATTCTTAACAGATACAAAAGGAAACGGTACTATGAGTCATATGTTCGATGGATATGAGCCATTTAAAGGAGAAGTTGTTGCTAGAACAAGAGGAACTATTGTTGCATTTGAAGCCGGAAAATCAATAACATATGGATTATATAATGCACAAGATAAAGGAGAATTATTTATTGGGCCTGGTGTAGAAGTTTATGAAGGAATGATAGTTGGTATAAATTCAAGAAATGAAGATTTAGCAATAAATGTATGTAAAGAAAAACATTTAACAAACACTAGAGCTTCAGGATCAGATGATGCACTTCGTTTAGTTCCACCAATTCAAATGAGCTTAGAAAAAGCTATTGAATTTATTCAAGATGATGAACTAGTAGAAGTTACACCAAAATCAATAAGATTAAGAAAGAAAATTTTAAATAATAAAGATAGAGAAAGAGCAGCAAGAGCAAGTGCAAATAATTAAAAACAAAAAAGCGGAAAACCCGCTCCTAAGTGGGAGCGGGTTTTTTAAAAGGAAGAAAGAATATGAATTTAGATGAATTAGAGAAAATAAAAGAAAAAGCTTTAGAAGATCATATTCCAATTATTATGGATGATACTTTAGAAGTTATAAAAAAAATTATTGAAGAAAATAGTCCAAAAAGAATTTTAGAAATTGGAACTGCAGTTGGATATTCTGCAAGTCAATTTGTGAGATTTAGTGGAGAAAATACAAAAATTGATACAATTGAGTTTGATGAAGAAAGGGCACAAGAAGCTATAGAAAATATATACAAAATTGGAATAAAGAAAAATGTAAATATTATAATTGGAAATGCAGTAGATATCTTACCTACTTTAAATGAAACATATGATATAATCTTTATAGATGCAAATAAGGGAAAATATCCAATTTTTTTAAAAGAAGCAATTAGATTATCACATAAAGGTACCGTTATAATTGCTGATAATATTCTTTATAAAGGATATGTTTTGAGTGATTATAACAAGCATAAACAAAGAACTGCTGTTAGACATTTAAGAGAATATATTGCAGATATAGTTGAAAATGAAAAGTTAGATTCACAGATTTTGGAAGTTCGGAGATGGACTTGCAATTAGCATTGTTAAATAGTTGATTTTTTTAGTATTTTTGATATAATAATATAGATTTATTATATCAATTAGATTTTAATATTTACAAAAAATTCTAATGTTTTTAAAATAGAAAAATAGAATGAAATTATATAAAAAGTGTAACAACTTTAATAAATAAAAATAAAAAGGATTGAAAGATAAATGAAAGAAAGAAATATAGAAGGGGATATTGAAAGAAATAATAATTGTCCTATGAAGATTGGAATTAAAGGGCGAATTAGGCTTAAAATAAGACAGATAAAAAGAGAAGTAAAAGATGATGTAAGCAATTTTATTCATATGGATAAAAAAGAATTAATTACAAATATTTTTAGTTCAAGATGTTTTATTGTTTTACTTTTCATTATAATTTTATTGAAAACACTTTTATTTTCAGCAGATACAGTCTTTTATAAACATGGTATTTGGCTTTGGTATATTAGACAAACTGCATTTTTTATAGTGGTTATGGTTGCACCACTGTTTTTATTTAGAGGCTCTAGATTAAGATTTACTTTAGGAATGATTCTAAATTTATTAATTAGTATTTTACTTTGGGCTGATGAAATGTATTTTTCATATGCATCAAATATAATTTCTGTTATGCAAGCTCGGAAATTTACAATATAAAGATGAAATTATTGCTGCAATTCCATCACTTTTGCATATAAGACAGATTTTATATTTTATAGATTTTCCAATTATAATTGGATTGCTGATTAGCAAAAAAGTAAAAGTTATAAAACATAAAGAATTTAAATTTAAACCAGTATTAGTTATGGCAATTGTTGTTGGTATACTTTGCTCATATTATCATTTTATTCCAGAATCTTTAGAACTTGTTACAGGATATATATATAACAAAAAGAATTCAGTTCGTTATGGTACTATATATGGATATCATTTTGTAGATGTAAGAAATGCTATTACTCATAATAATAATACAGTTTATAAAACTTATGATGAAATGATGGATGTATATGATGATTTTAAAGAAACTCAAAATGAACTAAATCCTGAAAATACAACATATCAGGGAAGCGGAGCAAATAAAAATGTTATTATTTTGCAATTAGAATCAGTACAAAACTTTACTATTGGAGCAACAATTAATGGTAAAGAGATAACACCTAATTTAAACAAATTTTTAAATGAAAATATTAATGTAACTAATATGCATGCAACAAGTTATACAACAACAGCAGACTCAGAACATAGTGTTATAACTTCAACTTATCCTCAAGAAAACGGAGAAGCATTTAGTAAATATTATGGAAATACTTATGATGATATATTTGGTAATTTTAAAAATGCTGGATATTATACAATGTATGCACATGGAAATCATGGATATTTTTGGAATAGGCAAAATGTATTTTCAAAATATGAAGTAGATGATATTACATTTTTGGATGATTTTGAAGATCAATCAGAATTAATTAGAACTTATTTATCAGACGAATTATTATATAAACAAACAATTGCACATATGAAAGAAACTGTAGATAGTGGAGAAACAGTTTTCTATGATTTAGTGGCTGCATCTTCACATAAACCTTTTGAATTAGCAGGAATTATTGATAAATATTCAAAAGTTTCAATAGATGTAGGAGATTTAGCTGGAACTGAGCTTGGAAATTATTTGGAAGCTGTTAATTATGCAGATTATGCTTTTGGTATTTTTATTGATGAATTAAAAGAAGCAGGACTTTATGATAATACTGTAATAGTAGTTTTTGGAGATCATTATGGTATGCAAATGTATGATGAAAATCTAATTGAATTTTTGGGATATAATAGAAATAACTATAATGATGTAAGAATGCAATATGAATTTTCAAATGTAGTTTGTGGTATTAGAATTCCAGGAGTTTCAAATGTAGTAATAGATGAGCCAGTTAGTAAAATGGATGTTAAACCAACTTTAGCTCAAATTTGTAATATAGAAGATACATTTTCATTAGGAACAAGTATATTTAATAGAAATTCATATGTAGCTATTAATAATGGAAAAGTAATAACAAAAGATTACTACTATGATGGTGATAGTTGGTATATTTTAGAAACGGGTGAAAAATTAGATATAAATTCTATTCCTGAGGAAGAAAAGAAAAGATTGGATTTATATGTAGAAGAAGCTTTAATTGAAATTGAGATATCAAATTCAGTTGTTGTAAATAATTTATTACAAGATTCTAAATAAATTTAAAAATAATTTTGGAGAAAAGCATGAAAAAGAAAGAAATTTTAGCTGTTTTATTAATAATATTTTTTGTATTTTCAATTGTACCTAGAGAATTTCAGAATGATACTTTTTATACTGTAACAATTGGAAGAGATATTTTACAATACGGATTGGATGGGATAGATCATTATTCTTGGCATGATGGTCTATCTTATACAAGTCCACATTGGCTTTTTGATGTTGTAAATTATTTGATTTATAATGTTATGGGATTTGATGGACTATATATTTTTGTGTGTATTTTTTCTACATTAACAATGCTTTTACTTTATTATATTTTAAGAAAGAAAAAAGTATATTGGTTAGTTGCTTTAGTTCGGAACTCTTGTTACAGCATATCTTTTGAAAAATGATTTTACTGACAGAGCACAAATTGTCTCATATATGTTATTTTTATTAGAAGTATATTTAATAGAAAAATTTTTAGAAAATAGAAAAGTTAGATATCTAGTTTGTATATTTATGATTTCTGTGATAGTTGCAAATATTCATGCTGCAACATGGCCACTATTATTTATATTGATTTTACCTTTTATAGGTGAATATATTTTTGCATTATTTGCTATTGATAATGTAGTAAAACATAGAATAAATAAAGATGAAAAGAAATTAGAAAGCTTAAAAATCAAAAATGATAAACCGAATAAAATAGAAAAGTTAGAAAATTCAATAAAATTAGATAAAGAATTTATTAACTCATATAAACCTAAAGAAGATGGAAAAATTATTATAAAGAAAAATGATAATTCAAAATTTTTATTTTTAATAATAATTGTTATTTTTATTCGGAGGATTTTTTACGCCAACAGGAAGTTTACCTTTTACATATTTTATAAAAACTTTATTTGGTAATTCTATGAATTATATAAATGAACATTTGCCAATTGTTATTGCTTCAAGTATGGAATTTTTTGTATTTATAATTATTACAGTAACATGTATTGGATTTATAGATTCAAAAATGAAATTATCAGATGCGTTTTTATTGCTTGGACTTTATATAATGGCAATATATTCGAGAAGACATTTAATTTTACTTATATTGCTTCGGAGCACCTATATTAGTTTGTATGATAAATGAGTTTATTTTGAAAAATGTGTCAAGAGAAGATGGATGGCAAGAAAGATTGAATATTGCAAGTAAATTTTTATTTATGTTTTTTGCTATTGTTGCTATTGGTGTTCGGAATGAATGAAATAAATAAAAATTCTAAAGAAGAATATATATCAAAAGAAATGTATCCTGTACAAGCAACAGAATGGTTACTTTCTTATATTGAAGAAAATGATATTTCTGAAGAAGACTTTCATTTATACAATGGATATAATTATGGAAGTTACTTATTATATAAAGGAATTCCAGTATTTATTGATTCAAGAGCAGAGCAACCTTATTCACCAGAATTTAATGAAGGTGTAACTATTTTTGATGATTATATGGATGTGGCTTCTGGCAGAATATCATATACTGAACTATTTGAAAAATATGATATTAATTATGCTATTTGTTATCAAACTTCTATCGAAAATACATATATGAAAGAAGATGATAACTGTATAGAAATTTATAGTGATGAAAACTTTATAATTTACAAAATAGAAAATTAATTTTAATTTTAATTTAATATACCTATAATAGAATAATAATAGTTATTTTAATAGAAAGAGGTATTTATGAAAGTTTTAATAATTGAAGATGATAAAATATTATCTAGAACAATTGAACAATGTATTAATGGAAAATATGATGTAGATAAGGCTTTTGACGGTGAAGAAGGAGTAATGTATGCAGAGCAAAATATTTATGATGTAATTATTTTAGATTTAATGATGCCAATAATGAATGGATATGATGTTTTAAATACTTTAAGAAAAAACAAAATATATACACCAGTTTTAATTTTAACTGCTAAAGATGCTTTAGAAGATAAACTAAAAGGGTTTAGAGCAGGAGCAGATGATTATTTAGTTAAACCTTTTAATAGAGAAGAATTATTAGCTAGAATTGATGCTATAATTAGAAGAACAAATGGAAGTTATACAGAAAATATTTTAGAATTTAAAGAATTAAAATTAGATTTAAATAGTAGAAAGGTTTCAGTTGGAGATAAGGAAGTTGTTTTACAAGGTAAACAATTCGATATGTTAGAATATTTAATAGGATCAAAAAATATTATAGTAACTAAAGATCAAATTTTTGATAAAATATGGGGATTTGATTCAGAAACTAGCACAAATGTAATTGAAGTTTATGCCAGTGGATTAAGAAAAGAATTAAAAAAACTAGGATATGAGAAATATTTAAAAACAATAAGAGGAGTTGGCTATATCTGGTCAGAGTAATAGAAAGGAAAAAAATAAATGAATGAGCAGAAGTTGCTTAATAAACAATTTTTTAAATATATCAGATATAATTTATTAACTTTTACATTAATTTTTATAATATTTGGACTTTTTTTCTATGTATTAGTTACTAAAATTACTTATACTTCAGTTAATATTGAACTAAAAGAAAGTGTTCAGCAATTAATAGCGACTTTATCTAGAAAAGGTGCTCCTAAAGAGGATAATGATTTTTTTATTAACAATTATACTGATGATGCAATAAAAAGTTATAGCATTGCATCTAATATAAGTAATCCAAAAGTTATATGTATAATGAGAGATAATGATGGTGAGATTACTTGGATTAGTGGATATAATGTAAACTTTAGTGATTATGCTTTAGAACTTGATTTTGACAAAGATTTAATTAATGAAATCTATCAAGTAGTAATAGATGATGAGTATCATTATAAAGCTATAACAATTGATTTATCTGATATTGATGTTAAGGATGATGGTTATGTTCAGCTTCTTATAAATGTTGATACAGAAAATGAATTAATTAATATTTATAGTAAAATAATATTTTTCTCTGTTTTGTTTGGAATTTTAATTTCGGTAATTGCGAGTATACTAATGTCAAAGAGTACATTAAAACCACTTCATAATATGCTAAAAAAACAAAATGAATTTGTTCAAAATGTTTCTCATGAACTTCGTACACCACTTACTATAATACAAGCTAAGCAAGAACTTTTACTTCGCGATCCAAATGCTAAAATAATAGATAAGACAGAGGATATAAGTTTAACGCTAAATGAAACAAAAAGATTAAGTAAATTAATAAAGGATTTAATGTTATTAGCAAGAGCAGATAGTAAACAAATTGTAATTCAAAAAGAAGAAATAGAAATTGATGAATTTATAGGAAATATTGGAAAAACATATTCCGAAATTTTTGAGATTGAAAATAAAAATTTAAAACTTAATTTAAATTATGGAAAACTTGCTTCAATAGATACTAATAAAATTTATCAGGTAATTGTAATTTTATTAGATAATGCATTAAAATATACAGAATCAGGAGACACTGTAGAAATTTCAACATATCAAAAAGATAATAAATGTGTGATTGAAGTTAAGGATACAGGAATTGGAATAAGTGATGAAGGACTAAAACATGTTTTTGAAAGATTTTATAGAGAAGATAAAGCAAGAAGCCGTGAAACAGGTGGAACTGGATTACGGACTTTCAATTGCAGATATGATTGTAACAGGACATGGAGGAACGATAAAAGCATCACATAATGGTGAAAAAGGAACTATATTTACAATAAGATTACCTAGATAACCTTTAAAAATTAAGATTAATAATATTAGCATAATTTTAAAAAAACTCTTGATTTTAATGTTTACTTATGGTAAACTTTGTAAGTATGAATAGATAAGAGATTTTATGTTTTGGAGGAAAAAATGGAAATAGTAACAAATATTTTAATAGGTATATATTTATTAATTTGTTTAGTATTGATTGTTCTTATATTAAAACAAGGAAAAGATGATAGTGGTGCATCTGGAACAATTGTAGGTGGAAGTTCAAATAACTTTTATGAGAAAAATAAAGGAAGAACAAAAGAAGGTAGAATAAAAAGAGCAACTATAGGATTAATGATGGTTTATTTTATCCTTACAATTGTAATTGGAATTTTATATATTGCTTAAATAATAAATTGGAGGTATGAAAATTAATTCATACCTCTTTTTAAAATTATGGGGGAATTATGAAAAATTTAGATTTAAAAAAATTAATTTCTTTTATGTTAATAATAGGCTTAGTTTTATCAATTCCAAGTATTGTTTATTTAGTTATGTATGGAAATATAGATAATTACAATGGACAAAATTATTATTTTTTGGGTGAAAATAATGAATCTATTACAATTATTGGAACTATTATTTTTGCTTTAATTATTATATTAAGTTTTTTATTTTATTTTTTTATATTAAAAAAATCTAATGAATTTAAAAATATAAAAAATATTTTACTGGTTGTTTTATTAGTAGGACTAATGTTTATGATTTGTCTTCCAAATACTTCAACAGATATTTTCTATTATATGGGAACAGGAAGACTTTTCCAAGAATATGGAGAAAACCCATATTATACAACAATATCAGATTTTTTACTAACAGGAGTAAGTGATCCGATTTTAGAGCATAGTGGGTATTGGTCTAATACTGTTGTTCCTTATGGACCTATTTGGACTTTAATATGTAGTTTATTTAGTTTACTTTCATTTGGAAATAACACTATTCTTTTATATATTTTTAAATTTGTATCTTTAGGAATTCATATAGCAACATGTTATATTGTATATAAAATAACTGGAAAGAAAAAATTTGCTTTATTATATGGACTTAATCCATTTTTATTATTAGAGTTTTTAACAAATGTACATAATGATTTGTATTTGGTATTTTTTGTTATTTTAGGAATATATTTTTTGAAAAAGAAAAACAATATATGGCTTGCTCTATTATTTTTAATATGTTCAATATTAATAAAATATATAACAGTAATTATAGCACCATTCTTTGTTTTATATTATTTAAGAGATAAGTCAAAATTAAAAAAAATACTATGGAGTTTATTATATGCAATTATTGTAGTTGCTGTTATTTTAGCAATGTATATGATATTTTTTGATAGTTTATCTGATTTACTTTCAATTCTTGATACGCAACAAGGAAGAATAAAAGATTCTATTTATTTATTAATGCTTAATTTTGGATTAAGAGAGTGGATTACTCCAGCTAATAGAACATGTACAGTAATTTTTGCATATGCTATAATATTGTATATTGTTATGGGATTAATTAAAAAAGAAAAATTTTCAAGTTTTATGAATGATATAAAAAACTTATTATTTATTTTAATTTTTGGTGTTTTAACTAATTTAACATCATGGTATTTATCATGGTTTTTTATACCAATGTATTGGTTAAAATCAAAAGATATCAGAAGCATACTTTGTTTACAATTTTTATATGAATTAACATATGTGTATTTCTTTTATGTACATTCAGATGCAGTTAGATATCAGCTAATTATTTTACCATTTATATCTATTATTATGACTATTAGACAGATAATTATTATGATAAATCAGAGAAAGGGGAATATAAATTGCAAAAAAATGAAGAATTTATCGTAGATATTATTGATAACGGATATCAAGGAGAAGGTATAGCAAAAATTGATAATTTTGCTATATTTATTCCTGGAGCATTAAAAGGTGAAAAAGTAAAAATTGTAATTGTAAAAGTTTTAAAATCCCATGCGTTTGGAAAAGTACTTGAAATTTTAAAAAAATCAGATTATAGAGTAGAAGTAGATTGCAAAACATATAAAAGATGTGGTGGATGTAATTTAAGACATATTAGATATAATGAAACATTATTGATTAAAAGAAATATAGTTCAAAATTTGGTTAATAAAAATCTATCATCTAAACCTAAAGTTCAAGAAACTTTAGGAATGGATGAACCATATAATTATAGAAATAAAGCACAATATCCTGTAGGTCAAGATAAAGAGAATAAACCAATAATTGGAGTTTTTGCAAATAGAACACATGAGATTATCCCAATTGAAAATTGCTTGATTCAGAATGAAAAGACTGAAGAAATTGCAAAATTCATTATTAATTATTTTTCAGAAAATAATATTTCTGTATATAATGAGGAAATTAGAAATGGTCTTATAAGACATATAGTTACAAAAATTGGTAAAAAAACAAATGAAATTATGGTAATTATCGTTATAAACGGAGATGAAATTCCTAATGAAAAAGAATTTGTAAAAGTATTAACTCAAAACTTTCCAAAAATAAAAACAATAGTAAAAAATATAAATAAAAATAATACAAATGTAATTTTAGGAAAGAAAAATATAAATTTGTATGGTGATGGATATATAAAAGATAAATTAGGAGATTTAATTTTTAAAATTTCTCCAGCATCTTTTTATCAAGTAAATCCAGTGCAAGCAGAAAAACTATATAAAATAGGAATTGAATCAGCTAATATAACAAAAGAAGATATAGTTTTTGATTTATATTGTGGAATAGGAACAATATCTTTATTTATGGCAAAATATGCTAAAAAGGTTTATGGAGTTGAAATTGTAGAAGAGGCAATAAAAGATGCAAAAGAAAATGCTAAATTAAATAGTATTGAAAATACTGAATTTATTGCAGGAGATGTAGAAGAGGTATTAAATAATTTAATTAATAACAAAAAAATAACTCCAGATATTGTTATGGTAGATCCTCCAAGAAAAGGACTTGATAATACAAGTATACAAAATATTATAAAAATTAAGCCAAAAAGAATGATATATATTAGTTGTAATCCTGCAACATTAGTAAGGGATTTAAAAGAGTTAGAGAAAATTTATGAAATAAAAGAAATTAAACCAGTTGATATGTTTCCTTTTACAAGCCATGTGGAAGTCTGTGCGTTGCTAGAGTTGAAGAATTGCCGGCCATTGCTGAATTTACTAGCTTTCAAGATACAATAATGTTTCATAAAAGAGGTAGATTTGGACTAGAAAAAGTACAAAATTCAGAAATTAATGTTAAGGTTGTTTTAGATATGGAGTGTGGAAACATATAAAATGAATTTTTAAAATTGATATAATGGTTGCTGAGAGCGAGTTACAGAGATTATATATCTATGGTCAATACACCATATGATATGGTTGTATGTTGATGAACATATGAATTTATAAAATAAAATTTAAAAGTTAAAGAGAATCCTAAGTAAAGTGCCTTGTAATAGGTGCTTTATTTTTGCTTAAAAATCCAACATATTTAGTGCGAATTTTACTGAATTTCTTGAGGAAAATGTAAATCTGTGATATAGTGTAGGCAGAAAGTTAGAGGTGTAAAAATATGAAAATAGGAATAGATTTAGACGGAGTTGTAATAGATAGTGAAACAACTTTTAGAACTTATGAAGAAATATT